>JAFGNO010000007.1 GCA_016926985.1 Anaerolineae bacterium | reverse complement strand
GACCCGGCGTTCCTGCCCCTGACCGCCGCTGATGTGATCCTGCGCGGGCTGGTGTTCCTGCTGATCGCGCTGTCCGCCTGGATTGATACCGTTTTCAATGCGCGAAATATCTCGCTGAACACGCTGTATACGGCGTGGCGCACCGACTCCTCCCGGTCGACGCCGGCGCGGTTCCATTACCAGGCGGCCCGTATCCTCGTCCCGGCGTTCCAGATCGCCGTCCCGCTGCTGGTGTTCGCCCAGGTGCCCTGCGGCGGGCTGTTGGTTTTCCTGGCAGCCTTTGATCTGCTGCTGGCAGTTGCGCTCCTGGTCAGCAGCCTGCGCCTGTCTGAGCGATTGTGGACATGACAGAGACAAAATCCAATCCCCACTATCAGCGGCTTGTCAGCAATGCCCGGAAGCCTTCGCTGCGGGCGACCTTCTGGATCGGCTTTGGCCTTGCGCTGGCCCTGTTTGCGCTGGCGCTGGGGGCCATTCTACGCTTTCCGTACACCGATCCTATGGCTTCTGAGCTGCTGGCGTCGGCAGTGCAGGCCGCAGCAGGTATCGTGCTGTTTATCATATCGGTCATTACAGCGGTGATTGCGGCGGTTCTCACCGGGCGCGACCGGAAGTCCGAGGCGTTTCAGCTTCTGCTGCTCACCGGCCTGAGCAGCCGGGATATTGTGGACGGTTATGTGCGTGCAGCACTGTACCGAGTGCGTGTGCTATTTGCCGTACAGGGTGCTGTTATCCCGGTGCTCATTGTTGGCGCGTTTGCCGGGGCGATCAGCCGGTATGCCTACCCATCTTCGGATGCAGGGCTGACCTGCTACCCGGTCAGCTGCCTGGATTACCCATCCCCGGCGCTGTACCTGGTCGGCTGGACGCTGGCCCAGATGATCGCTTACGGCGGCGTGCTGGCCTCAACGGGGCTGGGGGCAGCCCTCGGCGTCAGTTTCGCTCTCAGCAAACGGCTGCTGGCTCCTGCGCCAGTAGCTGCCTTCCTGTACACACCGGTTGCGTTTGTCAACTGGCTGTGCGGGCTGGCGTTGTTTGGGCCGCTGTTGATGCAGCCCTTTGCAGCGTTCGGGGGTATGGTGAGCGTCGTGATCGGCGCGTTTCTGGTCTTTTTCCTGCCCCCGGTTCTGCTGGTTGTTCTGGTCCTGTTTTTAACAGCCAGAAGGCTGTCACGCCACCCGATGAATCCTGAGAGGAGCGGCTGATGCCCTTCACCATCGATACCACCACCCCGTTTGGCGAGCGCGTTGAGCGCCGCCTGAACAGCGACCGGATCATCTGGCTGACAACGGTTGACTCAAAAGGACGCCCCCAGCCGCGCCCGGTCTGGTTTCTCTGGACCGGTGAGGAGTTCCTGATTCTCTCGCGCCCGGAGGGCTTCAAGCTGCGCCATATCCGGCAGAATCCCCATGTTGCGCTCAACCTGGATGGTGACGGGCAGGGCGGCGACATCATTGTTGTGCTGGGCGAGGGGCAGGTGGTGGATAAGTCGCCATCCGAATCGGAACTGGAAGCCTTCCTGGCAAAATATGCGGATGGCGTCCGGCGGCTTGGCCTGACTCCTGAGCAGTTCAAAACCCGCTACAAGGTGCATATCTGGATCACGCCCACTGGGCTGCGCGGGCATTGACCGCAATAGTCCGATGACCTGGTAAACGCACGCTGTGCGCCGCCGGGGTATTTGCTGCCAGTTTGCAATACTGTGGCCGGGGCTCAAGACCAAACGAGATCAGGGATCGGTTACCATCAGATACAGTGACGAATAGATAACCCTGCCTTCAATCTTGTAGTCTCCTACCAGTTTATAGGACGCAAGCTCCTTCATATAGACGTTCAGGCAAACGTCTTCCATCGCTGCAAGAGATGCTCTGCCGCCGGGGGTGTCGGGTATATCGCGGTCAGGCTGTATATGCGTGATGGTGTATCCCTGGTCCATATCCTTGAGCAGTACCCACAGTGGATACTCGAAACTCTCCAGCCCGGATACCAACCCTATCTGATGGCAGCCTGTCTCGTCGATGGCAGCGGCTGCGTCTTCAAATATCTCCTGGAAATCAAACAACTCGTAGAAATACTGCGTTTCACGCGGGGTTGTGAGATGGTCGTACATGACCAGGGGTCTTAACCGGTTTACCATCAGGTCGGGGCCGACAAGAAGCATCAGCCCGACGCCGAGTATGGTCAGTGAAAATGGACGGAGAAATCGGGAATACACCACGCCCAACAGCGGCGTGAACAGAACAAAAAGCGGAATCTGCAGCCGCAGGCGAACCTCTGTCCACTTTAAGTACCCGCTGAACAGGATGAACCCGGCAACCAGCATCAGGCTGTATATAACCAGTATCCTCTGCTGGCGCAGTTCTTTGCGAGCAAGGAGCAGGGTCAGCGCGACAAACCCCAGCAAGAAGTGGATCGGATTCCCGGCGATATTTTCATAGGTGCTGAGAGGAGGGACACTGAAGCGCAGGTGGTACTTCGTGGACTCAGGGTCATGGGGATCCAGGCCCAGCACGTTGTGCAGGGTGATCACTGCGTTGGTTATCGATCGGGAAAGCGCTCTGCTGGTTCCCAGATGCACGGTGCTGTTGCGTATGATATTGGAGAATGTGATATCAAGGCCAAACCGATCATTGACCGATTGCGTGAACTCATTGTTTGATCCAAGGGGTGACCCATACCACGCCAGGTTACGCGAGTAGTGCCCGATGTTGATGACCAGCGCCAGTGCCGCGATGAGTGCGCCAGTGGTGATCCCTTTGCGAGGATTTCGGCGGAGGACCATAACCGCAAACCAGATCACAAAAGGCAGCGCAAACAGATATGCTGTCGCCTTGGAGAGCAGCGCCAGCCCCAGCGATGCGCCGGTGCGGAATACCTGCCAGCCGTCCGGCGGTGTATCCTGCCGGGCGACTTCCAGCACCTGGCAGACAAAAATCGCCAGCCAGAGTGTGACAACATAATCGGTCTGGACACTCGTGGACTGGAGCAGCGCCGAGGGGATGGTCACCACAGCAGCGGCGGCAAACAGCCGGGCGGCGCGGTTATCAGTGAACTGCCTGGTGATCAGGATGACGATGGCAAGGGTATTGACCATGCTGAACCACTGGGGAAGGGCTGCCAGCCGGTCATTCCCGGTGATCAACTGCAAATGCAGGATCAGGAATTCACTGAAGGGCGGCATGGTAAGCTGGCGTGTGTTATGGGTGAAGGTATGCCAGATCGCGCCCTGCTGCGCCCAGTGCATCACGCGGGGCATATGGTAGGTCAGGGTGTCCCAGTAGTTCGGGGCGCTGACCAGGAGCGTGCCGAAGGTGACAATGACAATGATCATGCAGCCAATGACGATCGGCGCAGAAATGATATCCAGTTGTGGTACAAGTGCCCTGAGCGTTGCCTTAAACGGAACCCGCCGCCGGATCAAGATGATAGTCAAGCCAATCGCCAGCAATGCCCAGATGATGGTGGGCGCTGCCGGGGTCAGCGCCCTGAACAGTGACAGCCCCTCTGTCAGCGCCACGATCAGAACGCCCCAGATCAGCAGTGCATT
>JAFGNO010000100.1 GCA_016926985.1 Anaerolineae bacterium | reverse complement strand
GCCAGCCCGTCAGCCAGCGCGTTTGGGGGTGATGAGTTATCCTGACAGTATGTACTGGTATCAGGACAATGCATTGGAGGGAATCGATGTCGGGTAAGATATTTCTTGACTATACACTTGCCAGGGACGCACGCTGGAAATTGCAGACCGGTTTTGGTGAAGCCCGCGCCTATCATGACGGAATTAAGGCGCTGGTTGAAGGCCTGGGATCGGAGTGGGAAGGCATGTCCCATGAGGCCTTCAGAGGGCTGTGGGATGGCTATAACCAGGAGCTGACGGAGTCATTGCATGAATTGAATACGCTGATCCACAGGTGGGAAAACCTCATCAGCCAATATCTGGAACTGGAAAGCCGTGGCAGGCCAAGCATTGAGTTCTAGCGGGAGGATATCATGGCAAGGTCAGTGATCAGGATCAACTATACGGAAGTACGGTCCTGCGGGTCGGCGCTTGTGCGCGGCAGCGATGCGATGGTCGGTGTGATGCGCGATCGCTTTGCCCCGGCAGCCAGAGATATGATAGAAGCCTGGGAAGGCTCTAATAAGAGGGCATTTCTCGATGATTATGAGAAGGCCCTTCACCGGTATGCACGCGCGGCTACCGCAATTGCCGAACTCGGCGCGCGGATGAAAGCCCTGGCCGATAACTTTGAGGCGCTGGATAGAGGCCTGCGCGGGTTCGGGATTGGCGGGCTGACTCCGGGAACCACACGTTATTCTCGGCTTGCCGATACCATGTTCACCGCCGGGCAGCGGACATCGGTCCGGCGGGCGATTGTTGACCGGCTGGAAGGCTCCTACGGCACCAACCAGTGGACCGCCTACCATGCCGGTGCAGGTGTATTACCGACCACAGCACTGGCTGTAGAGGGCATGACCGACCGGGTTATTGACCAGATGGTTGCTTCGGGACGCTTTTCCCCATCGCAGGTGGCAGAAGACACGCTTGCCGGACAGAACCTGCGCCTTGTCATTGCCGGTATCATCAACCGGGATGATATTATCAACCGCGACGATATTATCAACCGCGACGACATTATTGGACGGGATGACATTATTGGTCGCGATGATATCATTGGCCGTGACGATATCATTGGCCGCGACGATATCATCAACCGGGATGACCTCGTCTGTGCCCAGATCGAATGGATTCTCAACCGCGATGACATCATCAACCGGGATGACATTATCGGTCGGGATGATATTATTGGTCGGGATGACCTGCTCAGCATAGTTGATAGCATCGCCTTTAATGTCGACCATTTCCAATCACTGTCGCCATCAGCACTCAATATGAATGTAGGTATGATGGGCAATCCAACCAATATCTGGATGCAGCCCTGATGCCGGATATCAGGCCAGAGCAAAATGAAGAGGAGCCGACTGTCCTGAGCGCCTACAGACAGCTGGCTCCTCGCTATCACGCGCTGATCGATAAGAAACCCCACAACGCCTACTATGACCGCCCGGCGGTGCTCTCGCTGCTGCCCGATGTGCGCGGTTTACGCGTGCTGGATGCAGGCTGCGGGGTAGGGCCTTATTCGCAGTGGCTGGTGGAGCACGGCGCGTCGGTGGTCGCCATCGATGCCAGCCCCGATATGCTGACTTATGCCCGCCAGCGTCTCGGTGACCGGGCGGACATCCGCCAGCATGACCTCGCGCAGCCGCTGGATTTCCTCTCCGACGGGTCCATCGACCTGGTGGTTTCCGCGCTGGTGCTGGATTATCTGGAGGACTGGCTGCCGACGCTCGGCGAGTTTTACCGGGCGCTCAAGCCGGGTGGATTGCTGGTCTTCTCCGCCGGTCACCCACTGGACGACTACCTGCTCAACGAGCCGGAAAATTATTTCAAAACCGAGCGGGTTGTCGAACTGTGGGCGTTTGGCTCCCCGGATGCCCGCGTCCCCGTGCCGCGCTACCGCCGCTCATTTGAGTCGCTGATCAACCCGGTGATTGATGCCGGGTTCATCCTGGAGCGGTTCCACGAGCACAAACCCACGGCGGAGTACGCGCAGGTCGACCCGGAAGAATACGAGAAACTCTCCCGCCAGCCCGGTTTCTGTGCCCTCCGCGCCCGGAAATAGTTGGCTGATTGCCCCGGCTCGTTATATCATTTAGCCTCAAGCCTGTGACTGCCAGTCAACAGCCATTTGCCTGGAGAGGGATTCCCATCCGTGATAACCATCATTCCCCTGAAACTGCCCGGAGCATATGAAATCACGCTTTCGCCCATTGAGGACGAGCGAGGCTATTTTGTCGAGACCTACCGCGCCGACCTGTTTGCGGAGAGAGGCATGGTTATAGACTGGGTGCAGGATAACCAGTCCCTTTCTCGTCAGCGAGGGGTTGTGCGCGGGCTGCATTTCCAGCTTCCGCCGCATACTCAGACCAAACTGCTCCGCGCCCTCTCTGGTGTGATCTGGGACGTGTTTGTGGACCTGCGTACCGACTCGCCCACTTTTGGGCAGTGGGACGCGGTTGAACTGTCGGCAGCAAAAATGAACTTGGCCTATGTGCCAAAGGGCTTTGCCCACGGGTTTAGTACGCTGACGGATAACTGCATTCTCTCCTATAAAGTGGATGCTTATTATGCGCGGGAGGCCGATACCGGCATCCTCTGGAACTCGCCGTCGCTGGCGATCCCCTGGCCTGCCGCCGATCCGCTGCTCTCTGAAAAAGACCGCAGCCTGATCCCCTTTGCGGCGTTTGTTTCCCCGTTCCGGATGGCCCCATGACTCCAGCCTGGATGCTCTATGGCGCTTATGGCTTCACCGGTGAACTGCTTGCAAGAGAAGCAGTCAGCCGTGGGCACAAACCGCTGCTTGCCGGGCGCAACTCCGACAAACTGTCCGCATTAGCCGAGTCGCTGGGTCTTGATTTCGTTGTATTTGATCTGAAAGACGAAGCACTGATCGCCCGCCATCTGTCAGATGTTGATCTGGTCTTTCACGCTGCCGGGCCCTATACGATCACCGCCGCCCCCATGATCCGCGCCTGCCTGGCTTCTGGCACAAACTATGTCGACCTGACCGGCGAGGTGCCGGTTTTCGAATATACCTTTTCACACGGTGAAGCAGCGCAGCGCCGGGGAGTCTTCCTGATCTCCGGGCTGGGCTTTGATGTTATCCCCTCGGACTGCCTGATTGCGCAGACCGCTGCCCGGCTCCCCGGCGCAGACCGGTTGGAACTGGGGGTATGCGCCATCGGGAAAGCCAGCGCAGGGACCACCAAATCCATGCTGGAAATCCTGGCGGTGGGCGGGCTGATTCGCAGGGATGGCGACCTGGTGCCCTGCCGGTTAGGTCGCGATGTCCGCACCATCCACTTCCCGCATGGTGAACGGCTGGCGCTGGCCCTGCCCTGGGGCGACCTTGCAACCGCCTCCCGCACAACGGGCATCCCCAACATCACCACCTATTTTGCCTACCACCCGGACGCGATCCGGTTTATCCGGCTTGCCGGGGGCCTGGCCCAGGCTGTCATGCGGGTCAAACCCCTGCGCCGCTTCTACCAGAAACTGGTTGATTGGACCGTCAAAGGACCGGACGAGTCTGCGCTTCAGCACGGGCGATCCTACCTCTGGGTGCGGGCTTCTGCCGGAGACCGGGAGTCCTGTGAGATGTGGCTGGAAACGATGGAGGCATACCGCTTCACAGCAGTTGCCGGGGTTCGCGCTGTTGAGTGTCTATTGGCTGCCAGGCCGGTTGGCGCTCTGTCGCCATCACAGGGATTAGGATCGGGGTTTATCAACGACCTCCCCGAAACCACCCTGGTTGATGCGCTGCCCCCAGTGTGAATGTGGCTCTCGACCTGGCTTTGGTGTGTGATTTTCGCATTGTCATAGGCTTGTTTGTCATGTAGAGTAAGGCAGGTTTGGTGAAATACAAAGGTGATCGCTTTGACTGCTAATCTTGATGGACAGACGCTGGCCAAGCAGTTGAGAGTCTTAAACCAGTTGGTTGAGATCAGCCTGGTGATGAATGCCATGCACCAGCTTGACCCCCTGCTGCATTACCTGATGGAAATTGCGGCGGAGATAACCGATTCGGAAGCAGCCTCGATCCTTTTGATCGATAAAAATACCAATGACCTGGTGTTTACAGCCGCAACCGGCGAATCGGGCAGGCAGTTGATCGGCATGGTGGTGCCGCTGGAGGGCAGCATTGCCGGGTCGATCATCAAGGAAGACCGGGCGCTGATCATTGACAATGTCAAGGCTGACCCTCGCCATTACACCGGGGTCGATGAGGAGACCAAGTTCGAGACCCGTTCCATTCTGGGCGTGCCGATGCGCAAGCGCGAACAACTGGTCGGCGTGCTGGAAGTCCTTAACAAGCAGGATGGGCGTTATGACGATGACGATATCCGGTTTATCTCGGCGCTGGCCTCTCAGGCGGCGGTCGCCATTGAAAAAGCCCAGCTGGTTAACTCGCTTGAAGAGGCCTACGCGGACCTGGATCGGCTGAATAAACTCAAATCGGATTTTATCGCTGTGGCCTCTCACGAACTGCGTACGCCGCTGGGTGTGATCCTGGGTTATGCAACGGTGCTGCGCGAGGATTCGCACGGCGAGTTAAGTGACCATGCCCAGATGGTGCTGGACAGCGCGCTCCAGATGCGCAGCTTAATCGAGGGGATGACCAACCTGCGCTATGTCCAGATCGATGAGAGCGAACTGGATTTTGCACCGGTGCCGCTTCACGAGATCATGCAGTCGGCCTATGCGGATATCAAGCGGCTTGCTGAAGCGAAAGACCAGATTTTTGAGATAGAAATCCCTGAGGAGCCGGTCGAACTGCGGGCCGACCGGGCGCGGCTGGCGATGGCGCTGACCAATGTGCTGAATAATGCCGTGAAGTTTGCCCCGCCCGGTGGGGTGATCATGATATCTGCTGAGCGCCACGACAGCGAATACTGGGTGATTGTGCGGGATAACGGCCTGGGGATCGCAAAAGACCAGTGTGAAAAGATATTCGAGCAGTTTTACCAGGTTGAGGACCCGATGACCCGCCATCACGGGGGGCTGGGGCTGGGGTTGGCGATTGCCAGGGCAATTGTTGAACGCCATGGCGGGCGTATCTGGGCAGAAAGCCCTGGTCTGGGAGAAGGGAGCCGCTTCACGCTGGCCCTGCCTGTGACGAGAGAAGGATAAGCGCAGGATTACCCGTTTTGCCGCGTGATCGACTGGAAGGACAGAACCAGCATCTGGTCATTGCCCTTGTCATCCACGCCCCTGATCACAACCCGGTCAACCAGCGGGTGTTCCCCGGTTTTCAGGCACAGGTCGAACAACTCATCCAGCGAGGCAAATGGCGTCGGGGTTTCGTGCAACCCGGCGTTTTCTTCCCACTGGCGCATCACCACGTAGCTCTCATTAACCCTGCTCATCCTGTGTTTCTCCTGTTCTCGGCTCCGGTGGGCCGGTCAATTCGCTCCTGTTCAGGCGGGGAATCGCTTACCGCATAAAAGCATACGCCAGTATCACGGCTGCCGCGAATGCAAATGCCAGACCCATCTCGGTGAACCCGAACCGCCTGACATTGTCAAGCAAAGGCCGCCGCCAGGCGATTACAATTGCCCGGATGAGGAGCAGGCCAACTACGATGGCCACCAGCCACGGTATCCAGCCAAGCCACAGCGCTGTGCTGATGATGCCAAACGAGGCAATATGCGCTGCCACTACCCACCATGCCTGCCGGGACGAGGCGCGACCGTGCCGGTCGTCTATTCTCAGCCGGACATAGAGCACGCTGGTCAGGTTGTGGAGCGCGCTGATCCCCCAGGTCAGCCATCCCGGCGCATCCAGTTCGGCGGTGGCAGATACGTAAGCAGCAGGCGCAGCCAGAGCCAGCCCCGCCACACCGGCCAGCTCCACGAACAGGTTCCGCGGGCCGGTCACACTGGTTATGAGCAGCGTTAGCAACAACACGCCCAGCGCTGGAATGGCGAGCCAGGCAACCTGCCAGCGTCCCAGCGCCAGCAGTCCGGCTCCTGCCAGGGCGGCTGCCCCGACCAGTACCAGGCTCCAGAACCAGGCGGCGGTCAGGTCCGCTTTTCGCGCTTTCCCGCGTCCAATCCGCCAGATGAGCGTGATGGGCTGGCGCAGGAAGAAAATGGCGAGGACGGCGATCAGGCACAGGATCACACCCCGGGAAGCGCCGGGAGCACCGCCGCGGACCACGGCAATTCCTGCGCCAATGATGAACGGGGTCAGCATCAGCGACCATGAGCCGTGTTCAGATGGCAGGATAAGCTTGATTCGTCGGAGAACCGTTGCCTTCATGACCGGGTTAGCCTGTAGTGCTGGCTTGTAATCTGTCAGGGCCGGATCACTTCGATCCGGGTGGCCTGAAGCAGGCTGGCGGGGCGGTAATACAATTCTGTGACAGGCGGGTGGGGATCCGACCAGCGCCAGAGCCACTTTGCCCCCTCGTTGGGCAGGTTGACGCAGCCGTGGCTGCGCTCGCGCCCGAAGTCATTATGCCAGTAGGTGCCGTGGGTTCCCACACCCTCCATGGTGAAATAGCAGACAAAAGGTATGCCAGGAAGATTGTAGAAACCCGGTTCATCGGAGGCCAGGCTGGCGACCATCCGGTCGCTGACCCGCTTGTCAAAAATCCAGTGTCGCCCTTCCGGTGTATCGCCGGGTGTGATCCCGCTCGACATCGGGTAGGTCCAGACGGGCTGATCGTATTCATAGGCTGTGATTGACTGCTCGGTCAGGTTGATGACCAGGTGTTTATTTTCCGGTGAAATGCCGGGTGTGATCGGGGCCATCTCTTCATCGGGGATCAGCCGGAGATGAGTCGCCCGGATATAGATCGTCTGGTAAATCTCGCGGACCTTGTACCATGATTTTCTATCTGCCCCGGTCACCAGGTCGGTCACGCGGAAGATATTGCCATAGAAAACCAGGTCTGCCGAGGCGTCCTTATTGCTCGGATCGGGCACGCGGAAAGCCTCAGAGGTGGGCATGATCAGTTCGGCCCAGCGCCCATCCCCCAGGTCGGGTTCCGGTACTTCAGGCAGGTGGTAGTACATCGGCTGGACCAGCGAGGCGTAGATATAGCCATACTTTGTCTCCAGCCAGTCATCGCAGTTATAGAAAACCTGCTGGCCCTTGACCACTTTTTTCACCCGGACGACATCATTCCGGGCAAGCATTTTTGAGATCTCCGAATCGACAGAGGGTTCAGCCCGCACGCGCTGGTATTCACCGGTGATTCGAGCAAGGGGCTGGCCGTTCCAGCGCTGGAAGGTGTTGATCGGGGTTCTGGCTGATGGCGCAGCTAAACTATTTGCCGGTCTGGTCAGCGCGGCGGCTGTTGTGCCCAGGCCAATCAGCCCGATTGATCGAAGAATGTCACGTCGTGATACCATAAACCATCCACTATACAGGCCATTGATTGGCGCAAGTATAACACAATTTGCCGCAAAGCCGGGTCATACACGCCCGTAAACCGGGATAGCTGCCCCATGGATCGCCCGCGCAGCGTCTGACGACAGGAAGAGCAGCACATCGGCCAGCGCGTCCGGCGAAACCCATTTGCTAAAATCGGCTTTTGGCATGGCGTCCCGGTTGGGCTGCGTGTCGATGATTGAAGGCAGGACGCAGTTGACATTGATCCCATGCGCCTTCAAACCGTCAGCCAGTGACTCGGTCAGTCTTATCACCGCGCTCTTGGAGGCCGAGTAAGCGCCATTGGTTGCGCCAGCTTCCAGTCCCGGTTTGGCGGCAATGTTGACGATCTTGCCGCTTCCCTGCCCGATCATGACCGGGGCTGCGGCGCTTGCCATCAGGAAAACTGACCGGGCATTCAGATTCATCATGCGGTCAAAGGTCTCGTCATCGGTTTCCCAGAGCGGTTGTCCGCCGCTCCATCCGCCGACAATATTCAGCAGCACGTCGATCCGCCCGTGCTGCGCCAGAATTGTTTCCACAAGGGCCTCGACAGACCGGCGGCTGGTGACATCCACGTTGCCAATCAGGGACGCGTCAAACCCGTCTCTCAGGTCAGCGCAGCGCTCGTTCAGGTAGTCTGAACTGTGATCGACCAGCACAAGCCTGGCCCCTGACCGGGCAAACCGTTCCGCAACAACATGCCCCAGCCCGCCCGCGGCGCCGGTGATCAAGACAACTTTGCCTTCAACGTTCATTGTATGCTCCTTCACTCAAATGCGGATCGATTCGATGCGCTCAACCAGCCGGAAATCGCGGTCGGTGATTGCGTCTGCATCGTGCGATTTCATACTGATCGTCACGTGTTTGTAGCTGTGAATTGAGATATCGGGGTGGTGGTCGATCTGCTCTGCGTGAAATCCTACCGCGTTCACAAAAAGCAGGGCGCGTGAAAAGTTCTTGAAGGTGAATTCCTTGTGCAGCTTCCCGTCTTCACCATGTGTCCACCCATGGTGTTCGGCCAGTTTGCTTTTGATCTGGTCGGCGCTGTAGGCCATCGTCTGCCTCCTTCTGATCCCTGTCATCTATGCTCAATCCCTGTATGCAGCAAACCGGCTGCATACAGAGCGAGCCGGTTTGACTATAGCGAATCTTTTGCAAGAATGCTTATGGTGGAAACAATTCAAACCTGCATAATATGTGGGTTTTACCTCTTGCCCTCACCCTGGTCGCGCATCTGCGCGACCTTCCCT
>JAFGNO010000099.1 GCA_016926985.1 Anaerolineae bacterium | reverse complement strand
CACAGAGGCCAGTTGAATGCTCAAAACAATGGCTGCGGCTGCTGAGAATGTAATTACGCCTGCAAGTATAAACCACTGCCTGTTCATTCATTCTCCTGCTGCGATCCGCGTGCCCAGTCCACATCTACAAATTCATCGGATGGCTCGCTGGCCCCGTCATAAGCAAGCGATGGCCCCTGCCCTGAATACCTGGGCTGGGCCGCGCTCTCGTATAAATAGGAAATGATCCGCTGGATATCCGCCGGGCCGGTGTAAGCCGCCTGGAAACGGGTCACCTGCGAGCCAATAACAGCGACAAAATCCCCGCTTCCCACCAGAAGTTCCGCGTTGGTTCCCGGAATACCGGAAGCCATCAGCGCCTCCTGTGCGCTGGCGACACGCCCGATCAGCCGGGCAGGTAAATTGGCTTTTAACGCACCTGGGACGGCGTCTGCTGAGGGGCGCTGCGTGCTGGCTATCACGTGGATGCCTGCTTCACGCCCCCGCTGCGCCAGTCGGACCAGCAGCTCCGTGGTTTCTTTATCGCTGACAGCCAGCAGATCCCCCACTTCGTCTATTGCTACAACGATCCGGGGAGTTGGTGGTGCATCTTCCTGGTCCCGGCGTTCCATCTCTGCCACCACGTATTTCAGCAGCTCCAATGCCTCTTCCGGTGTGGTCGCCACATCCGCCAGCAAGTGGGGCAGCCCATCGAGCGGGATCATCCCTCGTCTTTTTGGGTCAATCAAGACAATTTGCAGGTGCGCCTGTCTGTTATACAAGGCCAGCGAAAGAAGAAGGCTTCTGAGCAGCTCTGTCTTCCCACAGCCGGTTGCTCCGGCAATCAGGACGTGGGTCACCTCCGGTGCCATCAGGGGCAGTGTAAAAGGCTCCCCTTCCGTATTCAGCCCCAGCACCGCCGTCACCGGGGGGAGCATATCCACGTCCTGCACCAACCCAAGCAGGTAGATGGGTTCCGGGCTGGGCAAGGGAGCTTCTATAGCCAGCGTGCCGCCGCTGCGGGTAATCCGCACTGCACTGACCGCCAGCGCCAGCGCCAGTTCCTCGGAAAGATTTTCCACGCTGCTGATCTTTGTCCCCAGCCCAAGCCGCAGCAGGAACCGCACCCAGCGAGGCGATACCTGGACGCCCACAACCAGCGCATCATGCCGGTGTGCCGCTAAAAGTGCCTCTATCTGGTTCGCCTGATATTCCAGCCAGTTACGGTCGAGCAAGTTCCCCTCGCAGCAGTTCGGTTATGTGAACGGAGTATAAAATTCGCCCGGTGCACTGTCAACTATGGATAACCCCAGCCATGCAGCCATGCCTGCAATTCCGTGTAGATCGGTTTTTTGCTGAAGTCATCTCCAACAAAGGTGTAATAATCCGGGTAGCTGTAGGTAGGAACAGGATAGCGAAACGCCCAGAAACATATATTCTCAACCCAGGGCCAGCTGGTTTCCGCATAAGCAATTGCATCAATGGTATAGGCAATCCGCTGACCGGGTCGCACCGCCCTAGTCCAGCGGGGGTGATCGTTCCAGCCTGCCTCGGTGATGATCACCGGTTTATCTGCGTCACCATAAGCAACCATCACCTCCCGGAGCAGTTCAACCCGCCTGTAGTTTAAGACATCCGGGGCAGGGGGATCGTCCGGAGGAAACCCAAAACCATAGCTGTGCACCGCCAGCATGTCATAAAGGTCAGCAAAACCACCTTCGTATAATGCGATAAGATAATCCAGATCGTTCATGCCTAAAACGCTGTCTGCCGGTTCCAGCGTTTGGGCCAACGCCCCCGCCAGCACGATAATTTCCGGGTTCCCGCGCCGCGCAGCCGGGGTTGCGGCCCGCAGCAGGTCAATATAGTTATCTGGATCGACGTCCTGGTATCCCCATTCATGGGCGAGGTTTGGCTCATTCCAGATGAGCACAGTGTCAATATCATCCTGGTAGCGCGCTGTAAATTGCTCAACAAACCGGGCAAATATGCTGTACTCCGTTGGCTCGATATAGTTGAGTGAGCGTGTTGCATTCTCCAGATCGTTGTTCTCATAAACCCAGGTCGGCACTGTTCCCAGTCTCGCAATGATGGTGAGCCCTTGCGCTCGTGCGTGACGAACCACCAGGTCAGCATGTGCCCAGTCAAAAACGCCGGGAGCCGTTTCGATATAAGCCCAGGGAAAATACTCCACGATTGTAGGCGTGCCCAGCTCGCGCACCATCTGGAGCGTCCGTTGGATTTTCCATTCTTCCACTTCGTCAGTCAGGCGTGTGTGCATACACACGGATGGATGCTGCGTGCTCACAGGCTGGACAGGTCCCAGCGAGATATAGATTGGCTTGAGGACAACCACCCCCGCCAGGAATAAAAAGGCGACCAGCCGCAGCACCCAGGCCTGCTTCTGGCGGCGGGTCAATTGAGGAAGCAATGACTCAGGCATAGCCGGGTCAGTGACAGATTAAAGTAGTTTGTTAGGAAAGACCCAGTTGTTGCTGGGCCAGATATGGCGAATCCGGCCCGCCCCGGAGCCCAATTGCTTACCGGCTTCCCCATTCAGTGATAGTTCGTACAATGGAGAGCAGGGAAAGCCCAAGCCTGACGGTATCTCCGGAACTTGGCGTGATGGGCTGCCCTTCAGGGCCATGTGCTTCATCAGCAGCCCGCACGTAGAAGTAAGCCGAAATAAGCCCCAGTACGGCCCCGATCAGCCCACCAAAAAGGAATACGCGAGAACGCCAGCTTTTTTCTGGTAATGCAACTGCCTTTTCTTCACTCATAGTCAATCCTGATTTATTGTTCATCTGTATCTTTACTGGCCTCTTCTGGTTTCGCCGTGGTCTCTGCCGTCTGTGACTTTAAAAAATGCATAACCCCTGCCAGAGTGCTTTTCACTGTGATCACGAGATTGGCAAGCCGGTCCGTTTGCGCGTCAACCCACTCATAAGCAATTTTCGTATAGTTCTGCACCGCACCTGTGTAGGGAGGAATCGCCGGGATGGCCTTCCCAACGCCATATGCAGCCGCCGCAACAGCAGCCAATACCAATAAACCGGCAATCAGGCTCAAAATAATAAGCAGCACCAGGGAATAGTCGGCAACAATGGAGGCGCCTTCTTTCTTCCCAAAAACCAGCAAAAGCACAAGGCCGGTGACAGACAAAACCGCCACAAGCACCACCGGGAAGATGATCTGCCACCAGGATTCCCGTCGGAATTTTCTCCGCGTTTCCGGATTCCACGGCGGCAGTCTGCTTTCGTTTCCTGCGAGTTCTGTTGCTTCTTGGGACATTTTCAAATTATCTCCACGTTGTTCCGCTGCATATAGTGGTATTGTACCACGCACTCAAAACCGGGGCTTACCCTACCGGCTCAGGCTGTCCTGAAAGGCCAGATTGGTCGCGGGCTGCCATCGTGAAGCGGAGCACCTGCGCCTCAATGAGACCACTGATCAACTCATTGGGGATTTGTATACCGTGCTGGTTCAGGTAATCTCTTGCCAGGGTTAGCGCATAGGCTTTCTTTTCTGCACCCACGTTGGCGATCATCCCCTGCAATCCGCTCTGTTCGGCAGCCAGAACAGCCGCCTCCACCGCCTTATCGATCAACACCTGCCGCGCTTCTGCCGAATCTACAGGAGCAACCGGGTTCTGGAACTGGGTAAGCACCTCCGCCTCAATCAGCGTGGCAATCTGGTCCACGTCAATGCTGACGCCGCGCTTGTCCAGGTAATCCTGCACAAAAGAAATCGCCTGAGCACGTTTTTCCGGGCCGGTCAGATGCTCAACAACACCGGCCTGTTCGGCGGCCCTGACGGCTGTTTGCACAATGGTCTTCAAGGCATTGAATCGATCTTCGCCGATCCGGTCTTTTATCTGTCCAGTCTGTGTCCGGAAGGTTTGCACAGCCGCCGCAATCACAACCGGGAGCGCTATGATCAACAAAGCCTGTGAAACAATCTCGAGGAATTCGTTTATGGTCATTAGTCTGCCACCTTTCATGCTGGATCGTCAGCGACTGTGCCTGCCATTTTCCCGGATCAGGCGCTGGTAAGCCCCTTCCCAGATATCCGGAGAACGCGTGAGCCTGGAAACGGTTATCTCTTCGAAATGGGGAAGCAGGCCAACCAATACTGCCGGGATCCTATCCCAATCCTGGGCCCTGATGAGGCTTTCCAGATCGAGCGCGGCCTGCCCGACCCATGCCCAGCGCAACCGAAATTGTTCCGCTTTAACCCAGTAATTGCGCTTTTCCCATGCTCTCACCGATTCATCTATTCCCCGATCGATCTGCCTGAAGCAATATACCAGCAGGGCAACCATATCTTTGGCATCATCGTCAATCGTCGCTTTCTGGCTCAAACGGCGAATGGCTTCGGCGGAAGTTCGCATCAAGCTCGTTCGCTCTTTGCCGGGACCATCTGTGCGAATGACTCGGCTCATCTATACTCCTGACCTAAAACCCATTTTCCTCACGCCAGGCCAGTATCTCCTCTGCATGTTCGCGTTCATGCAGGGTGGCCGTCTCCTCAATCAAATACCAGAGAGGCTCTCCCTCCATCCACTTAAAAGAACGGTTATCCATTAACTGCCGCGTGTTGAGGGCTTCAACATTTTTCACCAGAGCTTTATGGACCCCCTCCAGGTCTTCCAGTATTGCCTCAAGAGGGCGTCGCGCATTCATGTGATAAATCTCTTCGTTCCAGCCGTAAATATCCTCGATTTCAACAACTGATGGGGCGCGCTTGGAATCCAGTTGATACAGCGCGGTAACCAGTTCCGTCTCCCAGGCAACAAGATGCGCCAGGACATCCTTCACCGACCAGTATCCCACCGCGCCGGGCATGCACATTTGCTCCGCAGTAAGGCCCTCTATAGCGGATAGCAGCATGTGTCTTGCCGCATTCAGTTCATCGAGCAGGTCTTTTTTTGATTCAATCACGTGTTGGATAATAGCCTGAGGAAAGTATCCCGTCAAGCGTGCTTGTGATGCCTATCCGATTGGCAATGCCGTATGAGGCGTGCTGTTTATTTCGGTGTAAACAAGTATGCTATAATGCGGACAGTCTTTTTTCACGTCGTTCATGGAGCATGCCTTGACCAGAACAATCGTTGTCGCCAACCAGAAAGGCGGGGTTGGCAAGACCACTTCTGTCGCCAATCTGGGCGCCGCGCTCTCTCTCCTGGGGCATCAGGTTCTGCTGATCGACCTTGACCCACAGGCTGCGCTGACCGCTTCATTTGGCATTGATCCTTACTCGATTTCTACAGGCACTCCTCAGCTTCTTATGCGGGACAGATTTCCGCTCTCCCGTTCCCTTGTTCCAGTTGGGCCTGGCCGGAGAATAGGGCTTATGCCAGCCAGCCTGTCGCTGGCGGCGGCTGAGGTCCAGATAGCCTTCTTACCCGACCGCACAACCCGCCTGCAACAGGCCTTACAACGCAATCTTGTGCCCTTCGACTATATTCTGATCGATACTCCTCCCAGCCTTGGTCTGCTCACCCTCAACGGCCTGGTCGCTGCTCGCGAGGTACTTATCCCGGTTCAATGCCACTACCTGGCTATGCGGGGCGTACGTGGCCTGATTGAGACCATCTGGCGGGTTAAACGAAAACTCAACCCGGATTTATCGCTCCTTGGCCTGTTTGCGACCATGTATGATCCATACAGCCGTCATTCTGTTGAAGTCATCGCCGAACTACGTTCGGTATTTAAGACAAAGGTCTTTAATGTCATAATCCCGGAAAACGTTCGATTTGCCGAAGTCCCGGTTGCCGGCAAAACGCTGGTTGAGTATATGCCAGAGCATGAAGGCGCACGGGCATACTGGCAATTAGCGGAGGTAATTGCATCCCATGGGTAACGCTGATAATCCTTTTGACGAGTTTGATCAACCCGATTCGAATGCCGAAGAGGAGTCCCTCTCTCTAGACGGCAGGGGCTGGGACATTCTGGTGGGCGGTGAAGAACATGCTCATACAGTTGGGGGAGAAGACCCCTTCGATAGTCAGGATGCCAACGCCGAACTGGGAGAAACCCTCCCGACCGGGGAAAGCCCCTTTGGCGCGATGCCCTCTGATGCATTCTATGACCGGGGTCGTGGCGAAGAAACCCCGGTGCCGCCCGAAATCAGCGAAGCGGCTACCTCGCAACCGCCACGCGACCTGAGTCCTCAAGATATGGGAAGACATACTCCCATGGCTGTGCCCACCCAGCCGGACACAGTGGATATGGGAATAGAAGGATTCGAAACTCCCCCGGTTTCTCTTGGCGAGCTCACCACCCCACCAGCCGGACTTCCTGCCGATTTGGGAACAGCCACACAGCCCGCCACGCCCTTCGCTTCCGAGGCCGATGTCATGCCGTTTGGTTCCCGTGGCATTTCGCCATTTGAGACGCCTGCGCCGGGCACAGGCACGCCCACAACGCCCGCTAAAAAGAGGGACTTTTCCCGGCCCTATGATCCCTTTGAGGAAGAGATGCCTTTACGGGATTTCAAAGATGAGTATCCACCCAAGGGAGAGCTTGAAAAGCAGTTGATTACCAGAGAGCGCATCGATGCGCTGTGGGATGAAATCAACGAGACCTATGCTACAGTCATCGATGATGTCAGGGGACACTTCAACACGACAGAAACCGCAATTACTGACCTTAAAAAGGCCCGCGAACTGCTGCTTGCCGGGGAAGAGCACTTTGATAATGCAGAAGAGATTGTCAAACGGGTCAAGGCCCGCCTGCGTCTCGAAACCAAAGTGCGCCAGTGGTCACGCACGCAGGGAACCTGGCTGGCGATTTACCTGGTGGTGTGGCTCCTGCTCCTGTTTACCATTTTCCTGAGCACAAATCGTATTAACCAGATTGTTGAGCCCCTGGTCCCCAACTGGCTGGGTGCGGCGCTCCTGCCTGGCCTGTTTGGCAGTGTGGGAGGGGTTGTCGGCGCACTGTGGGTGCTGATCAAGCATATTGCACGCAAGCGCGATTTCGACCCAATTCATGCTCCCTGGTATATCATCAATCCCTTCATGGGAATGGCGTTGGGGATTATCGCATACTTCTTGCTTTTTGCCTCCAGCACCCTGCTGGGTGCTGACACTCCCTTGACACTGCTTGATATTGAGGGCGGGAGGCTTTACGGGCTTTATGGTTTATGTGTGGTCATCGGCTTTAACCAGAACGTGCTGTGGGCGCTGGTTGACCGGGTTACAAAAGCCATTGTCCCGCCAGAGGAAACCGTGGCAGTGCTTGACGAAACAACGCGGTGACTTAATGGCTAACACGTAATATCATGCCATGAACAGACGGATTGCGTTTTTCTTTCTTTTCTGGTTGTTTGTAAGCAGCCTGGTGGTTGGCCTCGCTGCTGTCACCGCTGCACCCACATGGGCAGCCCAGGACGATCCGTCTCCCACACCGAGCCGCACCCTGCCTCCGCCACCGGAAGGGCGCGGTCGGGTAAACGTATATCTGCTGGTGGTCCGTTCTGGTCCCTCAACCGAGTGGCTGCCCATTGGGCTTCTTGAGTATGGGAAAATCATCGAACCCCGTGGCAAAAGTCCCGATGGCCTTTGGGTAGCTATTGACTGGCGGGGCGGGCAGGGCTGGGTATTTGCTCGGCTGGTCAACTGGCCTCCTGACTTTGACCTGAATGACCTGCCAACTTTTGCCAATCCAGCGACGCCAACCGCTACGGTACCTCCTGCCACACTGCTGCCAGCTCCAGAGGGTGGGGGGCTGGTTGTGGTCCGTGTTCTCGTTGTTCGTCAGGGTCCTTCAATGGACTTTGATCCCATCGGCGGGCTTGATTATGGCTCGCAGGTATTCCCGGTTGGCCGCAGCCCGAAATCTGACTGGGTGTTGATCCCGTATGGCAACACCCGTGGCTGGATTGCTGCCTGGCATGTGGAATGGGATCCTGAATTGAACCTCGGGGATCTCCCTGTGGTTGAGAGTCCTCCCACACCAACACCTTACGATACGCCGACATCAACAAGCACAACTACTGCTGTCCCCACCAATACCATGACACCAGCCTCCACGCTGGTAGAGCCCACCCAAACCCCACAGCCATCAGCGACCCTGGTTCCCCCACCCACGCAACCAGAACAGCCAACAACCACCCCATCGCCCGCCAGCGGCGCTGCCGCGCTGCCGACTGCAACCACCCTCCCAACCCAACCCCCGGATACAGCCACTACTACGCCATCTCCACAAGCCCCGCAAAACGTGTTTTCAAGCGGGCTCAAAATGGTTGGGATCATCCTTGTCGGGAGCGTGCTCTTGTTTGGTGGCATTCTGGGGCTATATGGATGGATACGTGCTCGCGCCCTGCGGGAACTGCACCGTTATGAGGGCGGGTTTGTTATTGACACTTGCCCGGTATGCCGCGCCGGCGCCCTGTCGCTGGAAGAACACATCGTAACCATCCTGGGAATTCCGCGTGTGCGGCGTTCTGTTCTCTGCACAAACTGCCGCTCAGTCCTGCGCCAGATTCAGCCTGGACAATGGCGCTACACCATCGATCCTCTGACCAATTCGCCCCTCGCCGATCAATACAACGCGTCCGTCATCACAGACGACGGGCTGAGCGAACTTCTACACCAAGTCAGCCAATCCCCTGTTGTGGATGACGACGTACCGGAACCTACAACCGAATTTCAGAAAGCTGTTGAGCACCTTGAGGCGCTGGAAGCAAATATCATTGCTGCACAGGAAAACGAACAGCAGGAAGAAACTGCCGCAGATTCTACTGAGGACGCCCTGAAGGAAGAAAAAAAACCGGTTGATGACTGCACGACCGAGGCTTCCAACGATGTTGAGGATCAGGTTCCTTAAGCTACTCTTCAATAACGCGCTCAAGATTGGCGCCAAGTGCCCGCAGCTTCTCGTCAACCCGCTCATAACCCCTGTCGATCTGGACGACGTTGCGGATAACGGTTGTGCCTTCCGCGCAGAGTGCAGCCAGGAGCAGCGACATGCCAGCGCGGATATCCGGGCTGGTAATGCGATCTTTCTCACCACGAAGTTTGCTGGGCCCCTGGATCAGACAACGATGCGGGTCGCAAAGCACAGCCCGTGCGCCCATATAGACTAATTTGTCTACGAAAAAAAACCGGTTTTCATACATCCACTCATGGAACAGCACGGTTCCCTCTGCCTGAGTGGCAACCACCAGCACAATGCTGAGCAGGTCGCTGGGGAAGGCAGGCCAGGGCTGCGCTTTGATCTCAGGTATCTGCCCGCCCAGGTCGGCGATCACTTTCAGGGGTTGGTATTGAGGGACAATGATGTCTTCCCCTTCTACTTCCCAGTGAACACCCAGCCGGTTATATACCTGCGCGATCATGGGCAGGTGCTGGGGCGCAGCCTGTTTGATCCGCACCCGACCACCGGTCACCGCTGCCGCCCCAATGAAACTACCCACCTCAATATAGTCAGCGCCAACTCGAAATTCACCCCCGTGGAGCCGATCGACGCCGGTAATGGTCAGCACATTTGACCCGATCCCCTCGACCTGTGCACCGAGTATGTTCAGGAAATGACACAGGTCCTGCACATGGGGTTCGGATGCGGCATTCCGGATAATTGTGGTGCCTTTGGCCAGGACGGCGGCCATGATCGTGTTCTCAGTTGCAGTGACGCTGGCTTCATCCAGCAGGATGTCAGCCCCACGCAGCCCATCGGTGCTGAATAAGAACCGATCGGTCATTTCCAGCTTTACCCCCAGCGCTTTCAACGCCAGGACGTGGGTATCCACCCGGCGGCGTCCAATCACATCGCCTCCCGGCGGCGCTAGTTCCAATCGACCCATGCGGGCAAGCAGAGGGCCAGCCAGGACAATGCTCGCCCGGATCTGGCTTGCCAGGGAAGGGTCAATAATATGAGAGCGGATATCTTTTGCCTGGATCCGCCAGCTTCCATCGCCGAGATCGTTCAATTCTGCGCCAAGCTCCTTGAGGAGGCTGACCATGGTATGGATGTCTGCGATGTTAGGCACATTGTGCAATATCACCGGCTCGTCGGTCAGCAGGCAAGCTGGTAGAAGCTTCAAAGCTGCATTCTTGTTTCCGCTGACTGTGACCTCTCCATTGAGGGGAGCGCCACCCTGTATGATAAAGCGATCCATTGGTTGTCCTTGCCTGATTTTTAGCTAATGATTGAGCAGTAGTTTCACCTGGACGCCAACGCTGAGCGCCAGCTTTTCTCTGGCACTTCCCCGGTTGACAGATATTTCAAGCTCTCCCCCACTGCCGATCAGGGCAACAGCCTGTCCCACACTCACATGGCTGTATGTCTGGTAGATGCCTTTAAGGGTGTGCCATCCGAATGTCACCTGGACGGTATCAGCCTTGAACTGCATGGAGCCTGTTTTTTCTGTCTTGGCGTCCATTGGGATAAATTCAATCATGTCATCATCAACCCAGCGCAGATGCCGGATATTGGTCAACGCATTACCAAAACGGTCAATGCGAACAACTTCGCCCTGCACAGCACCGGGAAGCAATGCCAGGCGCGGTTGCTGAAGCCTGGTGACCTGTTGACAATCCGAACCAATCTGTGATAGTGAAATACCTCCAGCCAGGTGAGCAGCAACGGGGCTGAATATGTCACGCCCGTGAAATGTGTGGCTGGGCTGGGCAAGCCAGTACGCAGGCCTGTCAAGCTTGACAGCTCGCCATGATTCTTCCTGCTCGTAAACAGGGGTCAGCACGCCGTTATCCGGTGCGACGAAGATGCCCGATGGCGTCTCAACTGCGATGGGTTGCCTTGTCCCCCCAACCCCGGGATCAACAATGACCAGGTGTACAGTATGAGGCGGGTAGTACTGGTAAACACCTGCCAGAACCGTGGATGCCTGCTGGATATCCTGGGAGAGTATCTGGTGGCTGATGTCAACCAGTTTTACATGGGGCAGAATGCTGAGAATAACCCCCTTCATTGCCCCCACATAGCCATCATGCTCACCAAAATCGGTAAGCAGTGTGACTATCGGAGGCGGGTGGTTTATCGGCATATGAAGCATTGTACCTGAGTGGTTGATCGTCTGCAAAAGTTTACAACTGGCTTTCCGTGGTTTTTTCCTGTGGTGATTTACTTGTTCATTGGTATAATAGGCGCGACCGAAATCAATTTAGGAGTCCGCATGGATAGTGACGAGCAAACCCTGGAACAAAAATCGGTTGAATCAGCCGATGCCGGGGAACCATTAACAGACCAGGCCAACCAGCAGCCCTTAGAAGAAACCGAAGAAACAGTCAGCGTCTCTGCCGAGACCCCTTCTGGGGAAAACGAATTCGAGAGTGCGCCACCTGACAGCAGCCCTGAGATCGAAGCTGTCACCCCCACCGAGCCAGAGCAGGAATCTGACAAATCCCCAACCCCTGAGGAAGAAGAGGGCTGGGAAGACGAAGATACAGACGACAGCCCAACTGATGAGGAACTCTTCCTTGCCGCTTTGAGCGACGAAGAAGTCATTGATACCCGGCTTCGACGCGGGCAGATTGTCGAAGGAACCATTGCGGGCATTACATCAACTGAGATCCTGATTGATGTGGGTGGAAAATCCGAGGGCGTGATCACCGGGCGTGAGTTCGAAGCCATGGACGAGGAGACCCTTGCCTCCTTTGAGGTAGGGCAAACCATCACCGTTATGGTGATGAAACACGTTGATGGGGCGGCTCACCTGTCCCTTCGCCGGGCGCTTGAGGCGCAGGACTGGGTAGAAGCCGAGCGCCTCCTCGAATCCAAAGAGGCTTATGAGACTGAAGTCACCAACTTTAATAAGGGCGGGTTGATTGTCAAGTTTGGGCGCGTACGCGGGTTTGTCCCTGCCTCACAGGTAGGAAACGAACGACGGCGTCGCAGTAGTGGAACAACGCCGGATGAGCGCTGGGGACCAATGATTGGCGAGACCATGCTGGTCAAGGTGATCGAAGTCGATCGCGCGCGCAACCGGCTTATTCTATCCGAGCGTGCCACGGAGCGCGAGAGACGTGCTGCCCGGCGAAAAGAACTGCTTAAAACCCTTGAGGTTGGGCAGGTCATCAAAGGACGTGTGGTTCGCCTGACCGAATTTGGCGCCTTTGTGGACCTGGGCGGCGTGGACGGGCTTGTACATCTGTCCCAGCTTGCCTGGGAGCACGTAGACCACCCCGGCGAAGTTCTCAAAGTGGGCGACAAAATAAACGTTGAGGTCATCAATATTGACCAGGAGCGCGGGCGGATCGGGCTGAGCCGCAAAAAATGCCTTGACGATCCCTGGGACACAATCACCACCAATTATGTGGTCGGTCAGTTGGTTCAGGGGGAGATTACCAAGATTGCCACCTTTGGCGCATTTGCCCGCCTTGTGGATAACCCCGCGATTGAAGGCCTTGTACATATCAGCGAGCTGTCCGATCGGCGCATCCGCCATCCGGGTGAAGTTGTTAAAGAAGAGGATCTGCTCACCCTTCGCATTATCCGTATTGAGCCGGAAAAGAAGCGCCTGGGCCTGAGCCTGAAACAGGTCGACTCATCTGAATACCTTGACGATGACTGGCAGACATTGCTGGATGCCAGCCAGAAACCTGAAGAAGAGCCCATCGAGGTATCTGCCGAGGAACTGGTCGAAGAGAAAGCTGAAGATACAGAGCCTGTGGAAGAACCAGATGCCATGGTAGACCATCCCCCGTCTGATCAAATGGTCGAGGAATCCGGAGAAGCTGCGGTGGTTGAAGATCCATCTCAGGCGGAAGCCGAGCCAGAAGAGGCGGAAGACAGCGCTGTAGTTGAGGAAGTCGGCGAAAACCTGCCGGATGATGCCGAACCGGAAGAAGACGCTGCTGCCCCGGACCTGGAAGACAATTCATAACCCCCTTGTTTGCACAAAACATAAGGCCCTGGAGTTGAGCCAGGGCTTTATGTTTTCTGATAAGGTGTTAGGGCATGAGCAGGGGACGAAATTTATACCCATAGACGATAATCCCCGCATTGCCTTCAGTCCGCAATTTACGGGTTACCATCTCAACCCGATCGCCAATCTCCGGCTCTCTATCAAAGTCTGTCAGTTGAGCGGTCAGCATTGGGCCTTCGTCCAGCTTCACCAGCGCTATTAAGTAGGGCACCTGTTCTTCATACCCCTCCGGGGCATCAAGAACTACCGTATAGCTGTAGATTTCGCCCTTTCCAGAGAAGGTAAAGCGTTCCTGGGCTGGCTGTGAGCAATCCGGGCAAGCATCGCGTGGCGGGTAAATCTTGACCCCGCAGTGCGGGCATATCTCTCCTACCAACCGGTAGCGTTGTTCGGCCAGTCGCCAGTTTTGTGAAAGGTTCATGTTCTCGATCTTGGTCTACCGGTGAGCCATTTCATAGGTCCGGGGGGTATCTATAGGGGTTCTATGTGCTTCATAGTGATGGGAATCATCTTCCGAGATGCTGTTACATGAGTCACAAACCATCCGCTCAGTAAAAAAACGTTTACCGCACTTGGTGCAAATGGTTCCTGTCAATCCATATCGCTGTTCACGTAGACGCCAATGACGCGCAATTTCCATTTTGACTGTTCCTCATTTCAGTTTGAAATCGGCCCTGTTTCCGGTGCCGCCTATATTAATATCATAGTTCGGCTATCAGAACCTCCATCATGCTGTCAAAAGCTATCAACTTCGTGATTTGGTGTTTTTTCCCGGTAATTGTCAGGATACTCATGGTTCGCTCATTTTTTCAGCAGTTCAGAGAATTCAACGTCGCTTTGTCAATCATTTGCATAGAATATATCTAAAGATTGCAAAGAGCGCGTCAGCCAATGAGGCGAGAACCGGTCTTTACAACTTGTGAAAATTAACCAAACTATCCCAACCGGGTGTGTTCTTGGCAGCGATATGGACCTTGTTGCCCGGATTTACAAGGCAGAATCACGCATAAGTGACCGTCTGGGGCCAGTTTCCCCGGAGGAATCTTCGAAACTGCCAGAAATTTAAGCGAGCGATAAGAGGATATTTGGGTAACAGCTTCTTATATGAAGCGTAGCGTCCCTTATTTTGTCAGCAGTTTGCCACGGTAGCGGGTATATGTGGCGTAATCAATCTCTGTCCGTCGGGCAATATAATGGGAGGTTTTTGGAGCCAGGTTCTGGCGTTCTGCAATGATGTCGGTGACGCGCATCACCAGAGCATCCGAGCCGGCTCCGGAGCCATACGAGACAACCAGTATCCGATCACCGGGCCGTGCTTCATCAAGAATGGCACTTAAACCCAGCAGCGACGATCCAGCATAGACATTCCCAACCCGGTCAGCAAGCAGCCCGGTTTTATATTGCTCTTCTGAAAACCCAAGCATCTTGGCTACGCGCGAAGGGAATTTGACATTGGGTTGGTGGAAGGTTACATGGTCAAAATCCCCGGCCTCTGCACCCAGGTCACTCATAATCACCTGGGCCGCGGCCATGACATGCCGGAAGTAAGCTGGCTCACCGGTAAACCGGTCACCATGTGACGGGTAGACTTCGTGCGCGCGCCGCCAGAAATCTGGCGTATCGGTAACGTAGGAATAGGTTGCCTCAAAAACGGCCAGACTGCTCGCCCCATCTCCGACGATAAAGGCCGCCCCGCCAGCAGCCGCAGTATACTCCAGGGCATCGCCTGGTCGTCCCTGCGCAGTGTCCATACCAATACTCAAGGCATAGGATGCCATACCGCTGCCCACAAAGCCAATGGTGGCCTGTAAAGCCTCGCTCCCCGCTTTGCAGGCAAATTCCCAGTCAGCAGCCTGAACATCGGGCACTGCGCCGATTGCTTCGGCCACAATGGTAGAGGTGGGTTTAACCGCGTAAGGATGTGATTCGCTGCCCACCCATACGGCACGAATATCGGTTGGCGCAATCTGTGCCCTGGACAGCGCGTTTCGTGCAGCCTCAATGGACATCGTGACCACATCTTCATCCAGGCCCGGCACAGTTTTTTCCCGGATAGGCTTACCCCCCATCCCGCCTGTCCAGATGCGTGAGACCTCGCTCGCAGGCAGGCGATACCGGGGAAGATATGCCCCATAACCGGTTATGCCAACCGGTTTGTCAGTCTTCAACAATCTGCCCGGTTTGTCTCTTTTTTCTTCAGAACTCATGAATCAGCAGTTCCTTGTTCTGCGCCGATCCCTTCAGGATGGGTTAAAAACTTTTGTGCAAAGATCAGGTTAATCTGTCTGGATTTGATCATGGCGGCTACCAGCGGCTCAATCTGTTCAGGCGACGCGCCCGCTGCAAGGGCAATCTGCCGGGCATGAAGGGCCATATGCCCTTTCTGTATACCCTCGGTTGCCAGCGCCCGCAGTGCGCCGAGGTTCTGAGCAAGCCCAACACTGACAACGATCTCGGCAAGCTGGTTGGCTGTCTCCACCCTCAGGATTTTGAGGGCCACTTTTGCCAGTGGATGAACACGCGTTGCCCCGCCCACAGTCCCGATCGCCATAGGCATCTCCAGCGAGCCGACCAGGTCCCCATCAGGATTTTCACGCCAGGCAGTCAGGGAGGTATATTGCCCGCTGCGCGCTGCATAAGCATGTGCGCCAGCCTCAATTGCCCGCCAGTCATTCCCGGTTGCAATCACCACGGGGTCAATACCGTTCATGATCCCCTTATTGTGAGTAGCAGCCCGGTATGGGTCGGCAGCGGCAAAAGCCCAGGCTTCAATAATCCCTTTCACCACTTGCTCACCAGAAAACCCCTCAAACGCCAGCTCATTGGCAGGAATGGCGCATTCCGTGCGGGCCAGCCGGCGATCCGCCAGGTTGGAGAGAATCCGTAAGCCCACCCGCCCACCAGTGATGCGCTCAAGCGGGTCTGCGAGGTTTTCGCAGGCTGTGTTGACCATATTCGCGCCCATGGCGTCCCGGCAGTCGAACACCAGATGCACTACCAGCATAGGCCCGACCGGCGTGTCCACCAATTTCCGGACCTCAAAACCACGAGGGCCTCCACCCAGCTCCATGATAACCGGGTCACTCTTTGTGGCAATATCAGTGAGTTCATCTTCATGTGCGCGGATTGCCGCTTCAGCCATATCCAGGTCTTGCAAGTCCAGTATCTGGATCTGGCCAATCATCTCCGGGGCAGTGCTGCTTGTCCTGAATCCGCCGCCAGCCCGGATCAGTCGGGCCATATAACTGGCAGCAGCGACCACCGACGGCTCCTCGATAACCATGGGAACCAGCACATCCTGCCCATTGATGGTGAAATTGGTGGCGATCCCCAGGGGCATCCCAAACACGCCGACTACATTCTCGATCAGCTTATCAGCCAGGTCGGGAGTCAGTCCCTGAGAGCCGATTAATACATCTATCTCATCAGGCGTTAAATTGGCCTGCTCAGCAATGATTTGAGCACGCTCCAATACTGACTTTTGATAGAAGCCTGGAAGCCGAGAGGTCATTATCATTTTGGGGCATCCCCTACAAAAAAATCCGTGCATCCATGATAGGCGCACGGTAACTATAACGAGAACTGCTATCAAAAGCTCTCAGAAGCTATCGGCTAGACCTCAAAGCAATCTAAAGCGCATCCTCGACCCATACGACGTCTTTATGTGGCAGGTTCTTTTCACGCCACGCCCGGCATCGGCTGGACAGGAACCGCACCGCACTGTAATAATCTGGTTCATTGCGCCGGACTGCTTCATAATCCACATAAGGCCCAAGCTTTTCCCAGACCTTTACCACAATTGGGCTCACCCAGATAATAATCGCGTCGGTGGTAATCCAGTTTTGCTGTAACAGGAAACCCAGGTGATCAAAGGAGTTCAGCACGCGTTTGACATGCTGCTGGCCTACAGGGTCAAGATTGGCCAATCCCACTTCAGGGTCATCCGGCAGGTTCAGGTAAATCCAGCGCCGGGCTTCAATCTCCTCGGGATCCATGAGTTTTTCGAATATATTGTTATAAACTGCCAGGTTCCGGTTGTCGATTGATTCGACGAGCTGGGCCAGAACAACCACGCCGCCCCCGATCACCGTGGCAAATGCAGCCGCCGACGACGCTCCTTCCAGCATGGCCCACAGGTCCCAGCCAGCATCAATCCGGTCGCCCGCACGCCAGAGCACGTAAACCACGACAATCCATACCGTAAACACAACCAGACTCAACAGTGCAGCAAAGGTAAGAACTCTCCCTGCCGACTGCCTTTTCAGCCATTGCATAATTTCCCCTCCAAACCTTTCAATTTACAGGTTTACTCACCCTGTCCCATCACGGCTGCAAAGACAGGCAATGACCAGCTTCCCAGCACACGTACGCGCTGGAGTTCAAAGATGCGGTCTTTTTCCTGTTCCCGTCCACTGGCCGTGGTAACCGCGGCCCAGTACCCCGCCTGGCGCGCTATCTCAATAGTATATGCATCATAACTGCCTGAGGGATATGCCAGCAATCTGGGGCGATATCCCAGGGTTGCCTCAATAGTCTCTGCTGGCCCCAGCAGGTGGAATACCAGCCAGTCATAGCTGCGGTTAGCCATTCCCTCATGCCAGCGCCCATGGACCTCAACATCCATTCCCGACTCTTTCATTTCAGCAAGCTGATCCCAGGTCATATAACCATCTGTACCAAGGTCAACCACGTCCGTCAGGATAAAAAACGTTGCCGTGAAACTCAGATCATACAAAACCGGAAACGCGTTTTCATAGTTATCAATATAGCCATCATCAAAGGTCACGATGACTGGCTTTTCTGGCAATTCAGGCTGACCAGTGTTCAGTGCATAAACCAGGTCATACAACGAGATAGTTTCATATCCGTTGTCTTTGAGCCAGGCCATCTGCTCGTGGAACCTATCCGGGCTGATGGATAGGTTAATCCGGTAGGGATCGGCGCCCTCGGGTGGGACGCTCACGTAGTGATACATCAGGATCGGCACCCACAACGTGCGAGGTTTATCATCAGGTATAGGCAAGGGGGTCAGCTCTGCTGATGCCACGGGGGAAGGGGAGAGAGCCGCTGTTGTTTCAGTTGGAAATGGTGTGCTGGTTATTGTCGGGGGCGGTGTGGAGGATGGCGTCGGGGTCAATGTAGCCTGCTCTGTAGCGATTGATGTGGTAGCAATTTCAGTGCCAGGCATCTGGGCATTGGCGCCTGGCAGGGCCAGTAAGACCGAACCACCAAGCAATACAAGCAGACTGATGCTGGCAACTGAGGCCAGCAATCGGCCGGGATCAACACCTTGCGAGGTTTTCCGGGTTGGCAGTTTCCGGCGGTTTGGAGTCGTGCTCATGGCTGCGAGAATACCGTATTGTATTGCCGGGTGTCAATGCCACAGGACATATTGTTAGACAACCAACAGAAAGCAGCACGGCCGCCGGTAGATTGGTACTGGATGAGCCATAGGTCAGCTTAAAAACTGTGCAATCCTGAATGGGTGCGTTAATATCCGCCTGAGATATGGTATCAGAAACCCGGTAGGCTCCATGCGAAACGCCCTAAGTATCCTGCTCATTGCTATAAGCGTACTCATTTTTACCAGTTGTTCCTCTGGGATGATCGGTCAGGTACTCCCCACCACCACGCCTTATCCGCTTATCGATACGCCCATACCAACTTGGACACAACTGCCACAGGCCACGGTTACCCCGTTCCCGACAGCAACCCACTCTGGCGACGAGCCTGTTCTCACGGTTGATGCCACGCCAACACCAGAGCCGCAGCCCACGACAGGTTACCCCAACCGGCCAGAGGGGGTGTTGGATTGGACATCTGGCGAACCTTTTTACATTTCGCAGTATGATAGAAACTGGCCAACAATTGATGATGGCCAGGTACATATTTATCTCTCCGGGGGTAAATATGTATTTGAGATTAACACCGATGCCCGCCGGTATATTGCTACCGATAGCATCAACGAAGATAACTTCTACACCCAGGTCGAAATCAACCCGGTAACCTGTCCGGAGACAGCGGGGTATGGCCTGTTCTTCCGCCTGCAGGATGGCAATAACTACTACGCACTGACCGTTTTCTGCAATAACCGTCTCACAGTGTATGCGCGAGCAGGCGGAGACCTGATCACCACGCCGCTGGTTGACACAACGCTGCCTTCCAACCTATCCGCCAACGAAAACGGCGTACATGTTATTGGAATTCTCGCCCTTGATAATGTGTTTACCGTGTACTTCGACACATTTGAAGTAGCCGTATTTGAGAGCGATCTGCACCCACGCGGGGACATTGCCCTCTATGCTGCCAACCCCACTTATGAGACAATGCGCGTTGATTTTGATAACTTAGTCTTCTGGCTGGTCCGGTGACGTGCCCGAAGAAAAGCGATTTAGCGTGCTCCCCGTGGTTGCACTGGTATTCGCCATTGTTGTCATGGTCCTGCTCTGGCTTCGCATAACCGGTCAGTTGCCCGCTATCCGTCTGGTAGTTGAATCCCCCCAGCCAGACATAACTGAATTGGCCAGTTCCCCGACTTCCAGCGAGGCGCCTGTCTGGGCCAGCACCTATGCGACGGACCCGGTAGAGCCTCCTGTCATATTTACCGCATTGCCATCAGCCACACGCAGTGTTTCGCCCATTAATACCGTTCCATTTGATACCCTGGTCCCCACCCCGGCGCGCACCCCGACCGGGACACCCACAGCACTGGTGACAGTAACACCCACCAGCATTCCCTCTCAGGATTTAGGGGATGCCATCCGGATGGTCATTGATCCGGTCATTGACGATGCCTCTTTCTATCATCCTGACGCAACAGCAGCTTACGTAGATAATCATCCCTGGGTTGGCGCCCTGTCATGGACTGAGCAAGGGGCATTGATCGGGGGACGCCTGACGGTCATTGAACAGGCTGAAAAGGTATCCTTCTATGCGCTTCAGCCCGGCGATCCATTGGGGACAACAGATAGCTTTCTTATCGTTACCTATAACGGGGCATTCACCCGCCTGGATTACCGGGGCCTGGTATTTTACGAACAGCGCACTGAGGAAATCCTCTACTGGCTGGTGCGGCGTGCCGCTGAGCGCGGCGGGCAGCTGATAGTAGCTTATGATGGGATCGGTGCCCAGCAAGCAGTGATCGTTGTTGATTACAAGTCATTCGCGCCATCAGCACCATGACGACCCAGCACCCCCAGCCCGGCAGCAAT
>JAFGNO010000098.1 GCA_016926985.1 Anaerolineae bacterium | reverse complement strand
GGTTGGAACCACCAACCGAACCCATCTGCCGGACTATGTGAATGCCATTGATGCGGAGACGGCCCTGATCTTCCGCGCGCATCGCTCCAACTTTGATATTGTCGGGTTTACCACTGAGCCGTCCCTGGAGGAACTGGTCGAGTTGGCGCACAACCACGACCTGCTTTTTGTGGATGACCTGGGGAGCGGGGCGTTGATTGATACCCGGCCCTTCGGCCTGAAGCCAGAACCGCTCGTCCAGACCAGCATCCAGGCCGGGGCTGACGTGGTGATGTTCAGCGGGGATAAGCTGCTGGGCGGTCCTCAGGCGGGTATATTGGTTGGATGTGCAACGACCATTGCCCGGTTGAAAAAGCATCCGCTGACACGGGCCATTCGGCCCGACAAATTATGCCTTGCGGCGCTCACTGCGACGCTGCTTCATTATGTGAGGGGCGAGGCGCTGCAACAAATCCCGGTGTGGAAAATGATCGGGATGCCGCTTGGGGCGATTGAGAAGCGGGCCATTCAATGGCGGGATGAGTTGAGCGATTTGTTTGATGGCCTGCAAATACTGGATGGGCAGAGTGTCGTGGGCGGGGGAAGCCTGCCCGGCGAAATGCTGCCCACAAAGGTGCTTGCCATCCCGGTTGACTCCCCGGAAGCTGCTGCCCGTCACCTGCGAGAGCAGACCCCACCGGTGATTGTGAGAAAGGAAGATGGCTGGATTACGGTTGATCCGCGCACAGTTCCTGACCGGGATAATGATGATTTACTGCGCATTTTGCGTACCCTGAACAGATAGCTGCTTGAAGGAGAACAAAGGTGAAATCTGACCTGGATCGTTTGATGGAAGAACGCGGCTTTGCGGCCATTGTGGTGATGGGCGAGGCGCGTGGCAATCATATCCTTAAATATCTGACCAATGGCGCACAGGTTTCGCATGCAATCGTTGTAAAAAAACGCCATGAGCAGCCGGCGATCATTTGTGGTGGCATGGAGCGTGATGAAGCCGCGAAAAGTGGCCTGCCTGTTGTAACAATGGCAGCCTTTAACTATACCCAGCTTGTTAAAGAGGCCGGCAGCGGCTTTGAGGGTTCTGTCCGCCTGATGGGTGCAATCTTTGAGAAGTATGGTATCACCGGGAAGGTCAGTTTCTACGGGACAGGCGACCCCGGGCGTTCCTATATGATGCTCAAGCGCCTTGCTGAATACCTGCCTGATATTGAGGTGGTTGGTGAGACGGAAACCTCGATCTTTGATGAGGCTTATGCCACCAAGGACGGCGACGAGATCGATGCTATCAAATCAATAGCACAGCGTACCAACACGGTGATGGGCGAAATCATCGCTTTCCTTCAGGGGCATAAGGTTGCAGGCGAAACACTGCTCAAAGCTGATGGCAGCCCGCTGACGGTCGCTGATGTAAAAGCCCATCTCCGGCAGCGTCTCCTGCATTATGGCCTTGAGGACAACGGAGAAACAATCTTTGCGCTGGGTCGGGATGCGGGCGTCCCCCATTCGCGCGGCGAGGATGGCGATGTTCTGGCGCTGGGCAAGAGCATCATATTTGACCTGTTCCCGCGCGACATGGTCAGTGGATATTATCACGATATGACCCGAACATTCTGCCTGGGATATGCCCCCGACGAGGTCCAGATGGCCTACAAGCAGGTCATGCAGGCCTTCAATGTGGTGATGGACAAACTGGAGGTTGGGCAGAAGGGGGGATATTATCAGGATCTCACCTGCGATGTGTTTGAGGAGCATGGTCACCCAACCATCCGCACCAATCCCGGCGCAGAGGAGGGTTATGTTCACAGCGTGGGGCATGGGTTGGGGCTGCAAATCCACTCCCGCCCGCGCATGTCAACACTGGTGGAGGATACGCTCGAAGTGGGCCATGTGATTACCATCGAGCCGGGCCTGTATTACCCCAGCCGCGGCTACGGCGTGCGGATCGAGGATACAGTTTATGTCGATGAGAAAGGCCAATTCCACTCGCTGACTCCCTACCCCAAGGACTTAATAATCCCGGTCGGAAACTGATCATGACGCTTGTCCTGGGAATAGAGACCTCCTGCGACGAGACAGCAGCGGCAGTTGTGCGCGATGGAGAGGATATTCTCTCCAATATAGTTGCTTCACAGGTCGATTTGCATGCGCAGTATGGCGGCATCTTCCCGGAGATTGCCTCACGCGCCCATATTGAGCAGATATACCCGGTGGTTGAGCAGGCGCTGGAGACTGCTGGCGCAGCCCTGCCGGATGTTGATGTCATCACGGTCACCCGTGGACCAGGCCTGGCGGGATCGCTGGTAGTCGGGGTCAATATGGCAAAAGGGCTTGCGCTGGGTCGCAGCCTGCCCATTGTGGGCGTGAACCATCTGGAAGGGCATATCTACTCGCTCTGGCTGGCAGGTCCTGAATACCGTTTCAGTCGAAGCGATTCACCATCGGCGGATGGGGAGCACATCCCAATTGAATTCCCGGTGGTTATCCTGATTGTATCAGGTGGGCACACCGAACTGGTGCTCATGACCGGGCACGGGGAATATCGGCGGCTGGGTGGAACACTGGATGATGCGGCAGGAGAAGCCTTTGATAAGGTGGGCCGTCTGCTGGGCCTTCCTTATCCGGGCGGCCCGTCGATCCAGCGTGAGGCAGCGCAGGGCAACCCATCCGCATTTGATTTTCCCCGCGCCTGGCTGAGGGGCAACCAGGGCAAGCAAAACTTCGATTTCAGCTTCTCCGGGCTTAAGACGGCGGTGCTGCGCGCACTGAAAGAATGTGATCCGGAGTACGTTACAGACGAGCCGGTCTCTGAAATGATTCCTGTGGTCGACATGGCTGCCAGTTTCCAGGCCGCAGTTGTTGAAGTGCTGGTTGGGAAAACCATCCGTGCAGCAGACGAGCACCAGGCAAAAGAGATCTTCATCGCCGGAGGGGTATCGGCCAATACAGCCCTCCGGTCGGCAATGGTCGCAGAGGCTGGCTGCCCGGTGCGGGTCCCGCCCCTGAGTTTATGTACCGACAACGCCGCCATGATCGCATCCGCCGGTTATTTCCGGTTTTCAGCCGGTGAGCGCGACGACCTGTCCTTTGACGTGCTGCCGACCTGGCCCTTGACGCGCTGATTCACTGCGCTCATCGATCGTATGGTTCAGTATGGATGGTGACTCGGTGAAACTCCGGCAGGTCTGCGCGAATAGCGGTCTCGCACTCTTCTGCGATCCGGTGGGCGTCTTCCAGTGCAAGCCCGGAGTCGACGCGGCAGTGCATGCTCAACGCATATCCTCCATCGGACTCTCTCCTCACAAACAGATCGTGCCAGTGATTGCCTGGATATAACCGGCGAACAATCCGAAGGGCTTTGTCTGCAAGCAGGTAAGTGCTGGGGGCATGCAAGGGCGTGCTGTCATGCGCATGGGCAGGTTCAATATGCGTTACAAGCCGCGAAAGCTCAGGCAGCCGATTGTGCAGGCGCTTCTCAAAGTCAGAGACCAGATCGTGGGCTTCGCCAATAGTAAGCTCCGGGGAGACTTCAACATGCATCTCCAGCATAAGCGGCTCGCGCTCGCTGCCGGAGGGAATAATCTCATGGACACTCAATCCCAGAGTGTCGCCTTCAGCGCGGGCTATCAGCGCGAAATCGGAAGGCTTGTCCCGGCTGGGTATAAAGAAAACCTGAATATCCGAAATGCCATCGAACTGGGCGCGTAGGCGGGCCCGTATTTCATTGGCTATGGCTTCGCTGTGCTGGGCGGTTGTCGATGGGTCGATGATGATCTCAAGATCGAGGTGAATATCATTGTCAGCTCCCCGGCTGCGAACACGGGCGACACGCTGGATACCGGCAACAGCCGACACAATTTTCTCGATGGTCTGCCCGTCAAGCGGGGCGCGGTCAACCAGGACATCCACTGCCTGGCGGATGATATGCCAGGCGGCCCGCCCGATCAGCGCAACAACCAGCAGGGCGGTTGCGGCATCGACCCATCCCCATCCCAGCCTGGAAGCGACGAGACTTCCGAGCACGGTCAGCGAAACCCAGATATCGCTGCGCGTATGGGTAGCATCCACCAGCAGAATGGTGGACCTCAGGCGTTTGCCCATTCTATGCTCATACGTGGCAATGCCGATATTGACAACCAGGGTGAATGCCATCGCGATGAAGGCATGAAGCTCAATCTCAGGGATCGTTTCAGACAGCAGGCGCCCAATGCTGGCTTTGATTATTTCCCAGCCGCTCAGCAGCAGCATACCGCCAATCAGCATACTGGCCAGTGTCTCAAAACGACGATGGCCG
>JAFGNO010000097.1 GCA_016926985.1 Anaerolineae bacterium | reverse complement strand
TGATATACAGGATCGCGTAGTTGGAGAGACTTCAGGGTGTAGTAAATCGTTTGTGTGCCAGTTTTCTCCACGGAGTATACAATAACCGGCTGTTTGCTCAGCAGATAATAAATATCTGCTCGCGATATTCCCAGCAGTTCGATGAGCCACCAGACCACACTTTTAGACAATTTCAGCATATCTTCAGAGGGATCTCCAGGATGTGGATGATACTATGCTCAGGGTCATGGTTCAATCGCCAGAATAATGTAACTTTCAGTGTCGTCGATAACTGACACCAATCCATCAGATAGCAGGTCGAGGTAGCGCAGATCGCTGGAATCCACGACAAGATATGCCGGGTTATCGCACAAGGGCAGTATAGTTGAGAGGGAGGCTGCAGTCCAGGGGCTGGCGTTGTAGAAATCGCCAGATACGGCTGGATCACAGGGCAGATAAGCGCCATTGCCATCCCACCAGATCGGCGTTGCGTAGCGGTTGAATGGCTGGCTATACAATAGTTCGCCAAGCTGTGGGGGGACCAGCCAGCCCTTCATATGCAACCAGCCAGCATAAACGCGGTTCAGTAAGTCCTCATCAGCCGGATTGAGCACCACCGGGGTACGTGGCGTAAGGTACTTATCCATCACATATACGCGTGCTTCATTGGCAAAGGTGTAACTGTAAGCAAGTGTCACACCAAGAAACAGCACAGCAATGAGTTGCTGCTCCCTCCCCACCAGCCGCCGATAGAATATCGCCGCCGCGAATCCGGCAGCGGCAAATACAAAGACAGCAGGAAAGAGTAGATAGCGCGAAGTAACATAATTGGTCGGGCATCTGCGCCCTATGTTAATAAAAGCACTAAATCCCAACGCAACTACAACTGCAGCCAGCATCCACAAAATGCTGCGCAGAGCCTGTCTGTCGCCTGACTTTTGGGTAGCTATTAACAGCTTTACCAGAAGAAATCCACCCGCCGGCACCAGAACCAGCACAAACAGATCAAGCGGGATTAGCGGCCCAAAATGGAGTCCAGCAATGCTGTAAAGCAGCATTTGAAAAACGCGATTGAAAGTTGGCGTTGGGTCAGCCTGACTACAATAGGCGGTTTCCCCCGGTAGTGGGTTGCTGTAGACGACCATACCAATTAGCCAGAACACAAGATAGATCAGAATAGCTACGCCGATTGATATGATAAGCAACCAATCTCCGCGCTCTGGTGTAAGAAGCTTTTTAAGATTGGTTGTTCTTGTTTGGGCAAATTTGAAGGTTATGGCAAATATACCTGCAATTGGCAGCAAGATAACAGCAAAAGTGTTCATCCCCAGGCACAACACACATAATACGGTCAGCAGTGCTGCCAATGATCGACTGGGTGCTGATAGCAACCTTTCCATCACAAGAAGAATGGCAAAGATTAACAACAGGATCAGATAGCCATTGGCAAAGGTAGCCCCATAGAGTGACCCAACGGACAGAACCGGGCTGAGCGTGAGCGGGGGAACAACCATAAGTGAGGCGGGGAAAAACGAAGTGACATGGTAAACCGTATATCCCACAATAGCGGACATCAGACTGTGGGCCAGGATCAGCATCCAGGCATAAGGAGCCCAGTTTTGCCTGGCTATAGCGTATGCCCCATGGTAAACCAGCCGGAATACGGGGATAAAGTTATCGCTCCGAGAATGTTCAGTGCCGTGGTTCTCAAAAATATCATCCCAGGTGAAGCCATCCGCCATATATCTCTGCATGCTGCTGTCGTCGCTCACATACAGAAGGCCAATATCGGTGAGAATCATCCTGTACTGAAAGTAAGTAAGCCCAATGGATAGAGCCAGCAGACTGATTGCCACAAGCCCTTTCCGAATCCGGCTGTTGGATAGCGTATGGAACAGACGGGGCCAGGGCAGCCCATCAGGCCAGAAAAACCGCGCTATCATAAACAACAATGTTGCCCAAAATGGAATCCAGAGAACAAAGTCTGCAGTTGTAAACGCACGAGTAAAGGCTATTTCCCGGGCAACCCTTGGGTAGAGCAGACTGACAGCCCCCAAGCATACGAACAGCAGAATTTTCCGAGAACCAGTTAATATACGGGGCATCGTTTCTACCTTTTTGGGGGTATGACTATTGGTCATATATAGGGACACAAGGTCAAGCCTAATCCCCATCCATCTCGCGGCGCCCATCAAGTGCGCCAGCCAGGGTGACGCTGTCGGCATATTCAAGGTCTCCGCCAACCGGGAGTCCTCGTGCCAAACGGGTGATCCGGACCTTCCCCCTGGCGCGCTGGTAGATATACATGGCTGTGGCATCCCCTTCAAGCCCGACATTGGTCGCCAGAATGATTTCTCGCACGTCCGGCGTACCGATCCTTGCGAGCAGTTCGCGGATGCGAAGCTGGTCAGGGCCAATGCCCTCCATCGGGTTAATTGCCCCATGGAGGACATGGTAACGCCCGGTAAAGGTGCCGGTTCGCTCGATGGCAAGCACGTCAAGGGGTTCCTCAACAACGCAGATGAGACCTGCATCCCGGTTTTCGTCCGCGCAGACGGCGCAGGGGTCGGTTTCGGTGATGTTATGACAGATGGAGCAGGTTCGCGTGCTGGTTTTCAGGTCGCGCAGCGCCTCAGACAGCGCCAGGGTGTGTTCATCCGGGGCGCGAAGCAGATAGTAAGTCAAGCGGGCAGCGGTTTTGGTACCGATGCCCGGCAGGCGCGCAAACTCCTCTATCAAACGGGTGACGGAAGCTGGAACAGCCTTACTCATATGGTTTAGAAGCCGGGGAGGTTAAGGCCGCCGGTCAGGCCTTCGAGCCGCTGAGCAGCCATTGCCTGGGACTGCTCAATAGCCTGATTTACTGCTGCGACCAGCACGTCCTGGAGCATCTCAACGTCATCCGGGTCGACGATCTCGGGCTTGATAGTGAGCTGCCGGATCCGCTGGTGACCCGTGATAACAATGGTGACCATACCGCCGCCAGCAGAGATCTCAATGGTCTCGTCCTCCAGGGCTTCCTGAGCTTTAACCATCTCCTGCTGCATCTGCTGGATTTGCTGGGCCAGATTGCCCAACCCCTGCGGTTGCTGACGGCCATAGGTGGGTCGATGTTTTTTGGTCAAATCACTCCTCACTTTCTTCAATATGGGTGACCTGCCCCCCCAGTTCATTGATGGCAAATAACACAACGCTATCATCAGCCAGTAGCGCTTCGACATCATTGCCTGCCCGGGCAGGGCCTGACGGATTGGATTGTACCTGACAACGAACAACCAGCATCTGCTCGAACACGGTTTCGAACGCCTGCTGAATGACTGCCTGGTTCTTTTCATCCTCAATTTTAGCGCACAATACGTCACCCGGCATGAGCAGAATGACTGTGCTGCCTTCAACCTTATAGACGTTACCGGAGCGCAGCAGCGCCTGGATCATTCCGCTGGGATCGAGACGCCGGGCGACATTCAAGACCTCATGCCAGCGCGATTGAATGGCTCCTGCTGTGATTGTGGCAGGTTCTGGTTGTCCATTGGTAGGGCGGGGGTTTCCTGCAGACCGGGAGGTGTATGCTGGCCCGGATGCTTCTACGGGAGCGGGATTTATGTTGTGTGGGTAGGTCTGTAATTCTGGTGGCGGCGGTGCGTGAAGATGCTCAACGCTCTTCAGAAAAGCTAGCTCCATGGGAAGCTGTGGATGCCAGCCGCCGCGCGTATCCGATACTGCCTCGTTAAAGATGCGGATGATCTCCAGAAGAGCCCCCGGAGGTATCTGCTGTGCCTGACCTTCAAGGACGGCCTGCATATCGGGCATTACTTCGGCCTGAACCAATTCAAATCCACCGGTTTGCACAAGTATCAGATGGCGTAGATGGGTGACTGTTTGAAGGGCAAACTGCCGGGGATCACCGCCCTGATCAATTACCCGGTTGACCAGGTCCAGGCCAGCAGCAGAGTTGCCGGCGATCAGCGCATCAATCAGGGCAAGGATCGCCTCATAATTAGCTGTTCCCAGGACAGCCTGGGCCAGTTCTAGGGTGAGCATCTGGCCTGGTTCAACGATCAACTGGTCAAGCAGGCTGATGGCATCACGCATAGAGCCGGTTGCCTGCCGGGCAACCAGTTCAAGTGCCAGAGCCTCTGCAGTAACCCCTTCATGATCCAGGATCAGGCGCAGGCGCTCGATGATCTCAGCCAATCCGAGACGCCGGAAATCGAAGCGCTGACAGCGGGATTGGATCGTCTGGGGCACTTTGTGAATCTCAGTTGTTGCCAGCACAAATATGGCGTGCTCTGGGGGTTCCTCTATCGTCTTGAGCAGGGCATCAAAAGCAGCCCCTGAAAAGCGGTGAACCTCGTCTACAATATAAATCTTGTAACGCCCTTCACCGGGCGAGTAAGCGATCCGCTCACGCAGTTCACGAACATCATCGACCCCGGTGTGGGAGGCTGCGTCAATCTCTATCAAATCCAGAAAACGGGCCTCGTTTACTGCAATACAGTGCAGGCAGGCGTTGCAGGGCCGAGCAGCAGGGTCTTCGTCAAGGCAGTTTACCGCCTTGGCTAACAAGCGAGCCATGGTGGTTTTCCCGGTCCCACGTGGCCCGGAGAACAGGTATGCATGCCCAACCCGCTCGCTGATCAGGGCATTGCGTAATGTGTAGGTGATATGTTCCTGACCAACCACATTGTCGAATGTGAGGGGGCGCCATTTGAGGTAGAGCGCCTGGGATGACATCGGCAGCTTGCTCCATTCCGGCAAATAGACTTGCGTGGTGCGAGTCTATCATCCGGCAGGTATCCCCGCAACTGGCTTGACAGCCGGTTAAAACGGCCTATTTTAGAGATGAACGATCATTTGCTTATGACCAAACAGGACAGCATTATGCGATTACTACGAGCCAATGTACAGACCGGTATTATCAGCTATGAACGGGCTCCCGAAGGCTGGAAGGGCTTGGGTGGGAGAGGGCTGGTTGCCCGCTTTCTGCTGGATGAGGTGCCGCCGCAGTGCGACCCGTTGGGCCCCAATAACAAACTGATCTGGGCGCCGGGGCTACTGGTCGGGTATATGCTTTCCAGCCTCGACCGCATCTCGCTGGGGGGAAAAAGTCCGCTCACCGGTGGGGTGAAGGAGGCCAATGCAGGCGGCAGCACCGGGATGCGGATGGCCTGGCTCCGGCTCTTTGCATTGATCATTGAGGGAGACGCGGCAGAGGACGGGGGCTGGAGACTGCTGTTTGTGGATGAGGATGGGGCACACTTCGAACCAGCCGATAACCTGGTGGGGCTGGGATTGGAGGATACCGCACTCCGGCTGATCGACCGCTATGGGGGAAAAATCAGCATCTCGGCAATCGGGCAGGGCGGTGAACGGCTCTACCGGACGGCGGGCATCACCCACCTGGATAAAGACAACAATCTCACCCGCATCTCGGCGCGCGGCGGGCTGGGCGCAGTGATGGGGTCAAAGCACCTAAAGGCAGTGGTTTTCAACCATTCAAAGGCCAACCCGCCGCCGGTGGTGGATAAGGCGCTGTTCAAAGAGGCATCGAAACGCTATATCAAGGCGCTGCAGGAGCACCCACAGACCAGCGAGGTCTACACCAATTACGGGACGGCGGCAATGGTCAGCCTATGCAATACGCTGGGCGGGATGCCCACCCGGAGTTTTTCTTCAGGCAGCTTCGAGGGCGCTGACAAGATAAGCGGAGAGGCTTTCCGCGAGATCAATCTCTCCAGGGGAGGCGAACATACGCATGCCTGCATGGCCGGGTGCATTATCCGCTGCTCGAATGTCTTCCTTGGGCCGGATAACGAAATGGCGGTGACCCCGATTGAGTACGAGACGATCTCACTGATGGGCTCCAATCTGGGGATTGACGATCCGGATGTGATTGCCAGGCTGAACCGCATCGCCAACGATATTGGCGTGGACACAATCGAAGTCGGCGCGGCGCTGGGCGTGGCTGCCGAAGCAGGGGTGTTCGAATTTGGGGATGGTGAGCGGGCGATACGAGTGATGGAGGAGGTCCGGGAGGGTACCCCGCTGGGCCGGATCATTGGCAATGGAGCGGTGATCACCGGTCAGGTGCTGGGTGTCACCCGGATACCGACGGTTAAGGGGCAGGCTTTTTCCGCTTATGACCCGCGAGCAATCAAAGGCACAGGGGTAACCTATGCGACCTCGCCCCAGGGGGCGGATCACACGGCAGGGCTGACCATCCGCGCCCAGGTAGATCACACCGACCCAAAGGGGCAGGCTGATCTATCCAGGCCCGCGCAGTATAAGATGGCAGGATATGACTCGCTGGGGGCCTGTATCTTCGGCGGGTTTGCGCTGGCCCCGGATATGGTCAGGGATTTAATAAATGCCCGCTACGGCTGGACGGTGGACAATGACTATCTGGTGGAGCTTGGCAGGAAAACCATCCTGCTGGAGCGTGAGTTCAACCGGTTAGCCGGTTTCACCGCAAAGGATGACCGCATCCCTGAGTGGATGACACGTGAGCCGCTCGCGCCCACCAATGCCGTGTTTGATGTGCCCGACGAAGACCTGGACAGCATTTTTGACCCGTAGCTACAGGTCGCGGTGTGCCCACCTGCCGCCGATCAGCGTGCCAGGGACACGGGTTTCACCGATTGCTATTGGATCGCAGCGATAGATGTCGCGGTCCAGGACGACCAGATCGGCGAGATAACCGGGGCGCAGTTTGCCAAGCCGTTTCTCTATACCCGCCGCATAAGCCGGGCCCATGGTGAAACCCCTGACTGCCTCGTCCACTGTCAGGCAGTTGCGCCCCCCTTCCCCGGAGCGCCAGCCTTCCGGGCCGGGTGAGCCGTCCAGCCGGCGGCGGGTGACGGCAGCCTGGATATTGGGCAGCGGCTCAATGGGCTCAATGGGTGCATCGCTGCCCAGCGCCAGCACCGCCCCGGCATCAAGCTGTATGCGCCAGTTATAAGCGTAGTCAGAGCGGTCGCCCCAGTAGCGGTCGGCCATCTCCATATCTGAGGTTGCGTGGTTGGGCTGCATCGAGGCGATAATACCCAATTCAGCCAGCCGGGATATATCATCCGGGTGAACGATCTGGACATGCTCGATCCGGTGGCGCAAGGCGCTGAGTGGTACCCCACGCCGGTTTTCCTCTTTGCGGACTGCCTCGTAGACATTCAGCACTTGGTGGACGGCCCGGTCGCCGATGGCATGGATGGTAGCAGGCAGCCCGCCCGCGCTGGCCTTATTCACCTGTTCGAACATTTCCTCCGGGTCGGTGGTGCAGATGCCGTAGTTTCCCGGCTCGCCTTCGTAGGGATCGATCATCCAGGCTGTGCGCGGCCCCAGCGCCCCATCGGCAAAGATTTTCACCCCGCCAATCCGCAGGAAGTCATCGCCAAACCCCCAGCGCAATCCCAGCGCTACCGCCTGATCCAGCCTATAGACGGGGATATTCTTCACGATGCGGAAATTCAAATCTCCCTGTGCGTGGAGCATCTGGTAGGCCTGGAAAGCCAGCGGCCCATCGAAATCGTGCACGCCGGTCAGCCCGGCGCTGTGCGCCCTGGCAATGGCTGTTTTGACCTGCGCGGCTACTTCTTCAG
>JAFGNO010000096.1 GCA_016926985.1 Anaerolineae bacterium | reverse complement strand
CCGTCCTGATCCATATCCACCAGAAGCACGTCGTGTGCCCAATCAAACGAATAATCGATTGTTTGTTTCTGCCAGTCGGAAGCGTTGCCAGTATTCTGATACCAGGCAACCTGTCCCTCCCTGGAAACCGCAGCAATGTCCAGATCGCCGTCTCGGTCAATATCGCCGCTCGTTACCATTTGGGTATATGTCAGCCGGGCGATTTCGCTGCTCTGCCACAGGTTTTCTACCTCCTCGATGGGGGGAATGGTGGGTGTTGGCGTTGGGGGAATATCGGTTGGTCGAGGGGTGCGCGTGGGTTCGGGTGTAGCAGTTGGCTCAGGCGTTGAAGTTGGTGTGAGCGTGGCGGTCGGGACAGGTGTATTGGTAGATGGGGGTTCACTGGGGGGAGGATCAATTGGCGTGGCAGGGGAGCTGCATGCCGATAGGGCAGTTATTAGAATCATAAGCGGAATAATCAAGGTACGATATCTCATATGTCTGTCCTCCATGTCCAGGTTTCACCTTCTCCGGTAGGGACTTTTAGCCCAACTGTGGTCTGGTTTTCTCAACAATCAAGACAAAATTTACAAACGTTGCGGGGAACGGCGTGACGTTAGGAATGACGGCAACTACATCGCCTTCCAGGTTGTTGAGGTATTGTTCCAACCGCTGACCATCACGGGTCATGCTGATCCTGAACTCATGAACACGATATTTCTTAGGCATGTTATTCCTCCTGGTCATTATTCCTCGCACCTAAACGACTAACAGATAATAATGGCAGCCCCAGATCGCGGATTTTCGCCAGCACACCATGCAGCGCGGCCTGATCGCGCACCACGCCAGTCAGGATGGTCAGCACCTTGTCATCTTCACTTTTAGTGTGGGTGATGGTCAGGTCTTCAAACCAGACCTCTCGACCGGCTTGAAGCCGCCCCTGTATGACAAATTCGTAGGGATCATCCATCACGACACCAATCCATTCTGGGCATTGCTGCCCGTTGTTAGATCTATCGTACAGGGTGTCTGGTCAGGGTGTAACCTGCCAAAGGTCAGGTTTGAGGGAGGGTTTCAAAAATGGGGTGTTTGTGTCCGCGGTTGGATCTAGCCAGCTTCATTGATCAGGCATCAATGAGACCCAGTGATCGCGCCTTTGCCGCAGCCTGCATCCGGTTGCCAACCGCCAGCTTGCTGTAGATATTACCGGTGTGCCATTTGACCGTCCCCACGGTTAGGAACAGCCTGTCAGCAATTTCCTGGTTGGTCAGCCCATCTGCAATCAACTGGAGCACTTCCAATTCACGCTCACTGAGGGGATCGAGGATCGGTTGTTCGCGCTGTGGTGATGACCCGTCATCCAGCGCTTCCAGCAGCTTTAAGACATAGCCAGGGAACAGTTCTCTGACTGCGGCGGCGCGAAGCAGGTTTGCCATTGGCTCTCCTTCATCCACAAATGTGCGGATGTAACCAGATGGCTCTGCAAGGCCAAGTGCTGTGGACAGCGATTGCAGTGCTTCGTCCAATTGCCCCGCCGCCTGGTAAACCAGTGCTCTCAGGAGCAGGATTTGTATCAGTTTATGAATCCAGCCGGCCTCACTGGCTGCTTCCTGGAGGCGATCAAGCAATCGGTGTGTCTGCTCTGGAAGGGGCTCATCGGGTTTGCGCTTTATCTGCGCAACCCACACCTGGGCGAGGTTCAGGTGGTTGAGATCGCGCAGGTAGCTCAGAGGGCCATCCGGGTCTATCCTGCACCCTTCAGCCCAGTCTATCGCAGCAGAAAGATCGCCCTCAGCCAGCCACAGCCTGATCTGGCCCTCATCCAGCCAGGTTTGCACAAACGGGTCAACATGCAGGGTCAGTGCGACCTCTTTCGCTTTTGAGAGATAGCTTCGCGCACGGTCAAGATCGTCCCTGGCAATGCAGCAGTGTGCCAGCAGGATATTGCCTTCCGTCATCACATCGACATATCCTGCTTTGGTGCACATATCAAGCCCTTTAAGGAGCCTGTCCTCAGCTTCTGTGAGCCTGTTCCATTCAAGAGCCAGCTTACCCAGGCAGATATATGCAGCGCCTGCTGCGTGCATTTCCTGATCTTTTCCCAGTGGGGCGATCTCCAGCGCTTCGCGCAGAGTGCTGGCTGCCTGCAAGAGCCGACCCTGCATAATTTGCTGTTTTGCCTCGTAATAACCGCAGATTAAAGCCCGGTGCCGGGGTCCATGTCTCAAAGCAGTCAGCTTACCTGCTTTAAATGTTTTCTCTGCTTCGACCAGGTTGCCACATCCCCAGTACGCCACACCAAGAGCCTGCAAACGTGCTGTATCTGTGCGGCGTTCTGTTGGGAATGATCCAGCCGCCTTCTGTGTCATCTCGAAGATTGTATCGATATCTTCATCCTGGATAGCTTGAAATGCCTGCACAATTGCCAGATACTTCTCGATGGTGATTCTCTCCGGATCATCAGCGGGATGGTTTGCCAGCGCATCCTGTGCCAGGCGGATGTGGGTATTGGTTTCGTCTCGCTGCCCTACCCAGTAGGTGTACCAGGCCATAAACACACACAACCAGGCGCTGCGCCTGACGAGATCTTCCGGCAGGGCTTTTAACCAACGGATCAGCTTTGGCTGCTGAGGACTTCTGAGCAGCTCTGGTGTATGTCGCTCCATCAATTCGGCTGCCCGTAACTGATTTCCGGCGGCAAAGGCATGGGTGATGGAATCCTGTAAAAAACCGTTCTCCTCAAACCAGCGGCTTGCCCTGAGGTGCAGCTCAGGGATCAGTTCGGCCTGTTCGCGTTCCAGGCGGAAACGCAGCAGGTCGCCAAACAGGTGATGGTAGCGAAACCAGCGTCGCTCATTGTCAAGCGGTACAACAAACAGGTTCGCCCCATATAATGCCTCCAGGAGAGTCTGGCTGTCTGTCACACCGGTGACCGCTGCGCAGAGTGGCCCTGAGGATCGCTCCAGGATGGATGTCTGCAGCAGGAAAGAACGGGTCTGTTCAGTCTGCAGGGCGAGGATTTCATCGGTCAGGTAGTCAGCGATATATTCGTCAGTACCGTCCAGCGACCGCACGAAACCTGCGGGATCGTCCTGCCCGCGCAGGGAGAGCGCCGCCAGTTGCAGCCCGGCAGCCCAGCCTTCAGTGCGGGCTGCCAGTGTGTCCAGCATGTCCTGGGGCAGCTCCAGCCTGTTTACCTCATTAAGAAAACGGATCGTCTCGTCAGGGGAGAACCGCAGGTCAGATATTCGTATTTCAACCATTTGGGCCCGCACCCGCAGCCTGGGCAGCGGGAAAGGCGGATCCATGCGGGTGGCGACGAACAGGTGCAGGGTTGGCGGCTGATGCTCAATAAGGAAGGACAGGGCATCGTGTACACTTTGCTCGGAGATGAGGTGATAGTCGTCGAGCACAAGCGTGATAGGGTTCTCCACCTTGCTCAGATCGTTGACCAGTGTGGTGATCACCTGCTCAGGCTGCAGATTCGCTGATGAGCGCAGCAGGTCTTCTGCTGCAAGCCCGATGTCCGGGTCAATTGTTTGCAGGGTGCCGATCAGGTAAGTCAAAAACTGCTGGAGATCGCTGTCATTCTCATCCAGCGAGAGCCAGGCAACCGGCGTATTGTTCTGCGCAGCCCACTCACTTAAAAGCGTGGTTTTCCCATACCCTGCCGGTGCTGAGATGAGCATCAGCTTGCTGTTCAACCCGTCCTCGAGCCGCCTGATCAGGTGGCTGCGTGGCACCAGGTCGGGGCGCGGGGCGGGGATATAATACTTGGTTTCCAGCTGCATTTTCTTACTTTCAAACGGTGACAGCGACTCAGTTTATGCTGACCACCCAACCAGTATACTTACATTGGGTCAGGTGTGGTAGCGATCAACCGGGCAGGTGGGTACGTAACCGGGCGATCCACCACTGGATAATGCCGATTCCCTGTGCCTTTCGCCACTCCCGAACAGCGGCCTTTGCCTCCGGCGTCCTGATCCGTGCCAGCGCCAGTGCTGCGGTACGTGAGACGAGTTTATCATGCTTCAGCAGGTCGATCAGTGGTTCTGCTGCTGCCGGAGTGCGTGTATAGCCCAGCGTGGTCGCGATGGTCAGGCGCATCACCATCCGGTATACCCGGTTCATTTGGTGTCCCTGCACATCCGGGTAGTGTTCAAGCATCGCTATGAGCGATGGGACGGCCTCAGGCCCCCGCCTGCCAATCGCGCGCATCAGCTGCCGCCGCGTGCGGTGCAGGTCACGCGATGGATCCCCCCGCGCGATCCCGGTCGTGACCTGCTGGAGACGCCCGACCAGTTTATCGGTTGGTTCGGTGTGAGGTTGCCTTTGTACCATAAATCAGTGAGCAGTGTTGTTTATTTTGGCCCTCACCCATCTTCGCTGCGCTCAGATTTCCCTCTCCCTCAGGGAGAGGGTGACCGGCGACGGTGAAAGCGTCGGTGGGCGGGTGAGGGCAGCCTGGTGAAGCATTAATACCTGTCAAGCTGCGGACGGACGCGCCATGGCGCGCCCCTACCAGTGCCCTATCTCTGCCAGCAGTTGGGCTTTTGCGGCGACCAGTTCCGCCGCGTGATCGTGGATTTTCCTCAGCGCGGCGATCACATCGTCGATCCCCTGCCGCCCGGCGCGGAAGACCTTCTCATCCAGCCAGACCGCCTCGTGCTCACAGGCGCGCTCCGCTTCCGGCAGTTCTATCCGGTCAAACTGGAAATACTCCGGGAAGGCACTGGGGACCGGCAGCTTTGAAAGACCCGGTTGAAACAGGTCATAGTGGTGCATGGCGGGATAGCCATTCCAGCAGGGTATTCCCTCCTTGTAGAGGGCATAACAGACTTCGTCGTGCTCT
>JAFGNO010000095.1 GCA_016926985.1 Anaerolineae bacterium | reverse complement strand
TTGTAAACATCCTCAAGTAAAATAACCTTCATAATTGCCTTTTGCCTCTCACGTTGTTGTCAAGCGGTGATATTACCCTATTCGCCGTTATACATCAAAGATTTAGGTCTTTTAAACCCGCCTGTTTGAATTCTATCCAGCTCATGTTAAGCTACATACTATGTTTAGCAGACGGTGGACTGTCAGCGAGTTAACACGTGAACTGCGCCAGGTAATTGAGAAGAACTACCGATTCCAGGATGTCGAAATCGAAGGCGAGGTATCTGATTTCCGGGTGCCCGGATCAGGCCACGCCTATTTCACCCTGAAAGACCAGGATGCCCAGCTGCGCTGCGTTATGTGGCGCAGCGACTTCCAGACTAATTCCTTCAGACCAGCCCAGGGCGACCGGATTATCGCTTACGGATATATTGGCATCTATGAGGCCGGGGGGCAGTATCAACTTTACTGCCGGCGGCTGGAGCCTGCCGGTCTCGGCGACTTACACGCCCGGTTTGAGACCCTCAAAGCCCAACTGCAGGCGGAAGGCCTGTTCAACAGCGAACGCAAACAGGCTATACCAGAAAAGCCCCACACGATTGGCATTGTCACCTCCCCAGAAGCGGCTGCCCTCCAGGATGTTCTGAATGTCCTGATTCGCCGTTATCCGATTGCCCGCGTCTTACTTGCCCCGGCGACTGTTCAGGGCAGCCAGGCGCCACCGCAAATCATCGCCGCGCTGGATGCGCTTCACCGGCAGGGTAATATTGACGTTATCCTGCTGGTGCGAGGCGGAGGATCCATCGAAGACCTGTGGTGCTTCAACGACGAATCGGTGGCCCGGGCAGTGGCAGCCAGCCGCATTCCGGTGATATCCGGTATCGGACATGAAACTGACTTCACAATGGTGGATTTTGTGGCTGATCTGCGCGCCCCGACGCCTTCTGCTGCTGCCGAACTGGCTACCCCGATAACGATTGATGACCTCTACCAGACCATTCACGCCCTGCGGGAACGCGCATCTGACATGGCAGGGAATATGATCACAGGTAGATATCGGCATTTCCAACATCTATCAAAAGCCATGAGCCTGCTTTCGCCCCTGAACAGGGTTTGCAGCCTCAGGCAGCAGGTTGACACAATGACAGGGCGTATGCTGCAGGCAGTCACAACATCAATAAGCCTGCGGAAAGCACACCTGGACGGTATAATGCGTGCGTTGTCAGCAGTGAATCCCCGCGAAACGCTGGAACGAGGATATGCGATAGTCCAGCAAGGCGATGGAACAATCCTCCACAGCGCAGCAGGCATTTCCCCTGGAGACAGGCTGGACATTTACCTGCACCGGGGCGCGATCCGAACTACAGTTGATGAAGTGGAATTGGACAATGACCAGGAAACCGGCTCTTACATTTGAAGAAGCACTGGCACAGCTAGAAGAAGCCGTAGCCCGGCTTGAGGCAGGGGGATTAACGCTGGAAGAATCCCTGTCGCTTTTTGAGCGCGGTCAGGAGCTTGCAGGCTTATGTGAGCAAATGCTTGACGCTGCGACGCTACGCATCGAAGAACTGAATATCCATCCTCCCACAACTGAACCGGGATCGTAAGCAATGCCCGATTTTCTTAAAGAAGCCCTTTCCAATGATGTGCTTTGGGTCTCAGTTTTTGCCAGCTTAGTGGCGCAACTGATGAAGCCTTTCACCTACTGGATGCAAGGGGAAAAATTCTCCTGGAGCCATGTCTCTGATACAGGGGGAATGCCAAGTTCACATTCTGCGCTGGTAAGCGCGGTTGCCACCGGCGTTGGCATTGATCGCGGCTTTGACTCGGCCCTGTTCGCGATTGCAGTGGCCATCGCGGCAGTAGTCACCTACGATGCTGCCGGTGTCCGCCGCCAGGCAGGAGAGCAAGCACGCGTTCTTAACCAGATGCTGACGATGCTGCTTAGCGGGGACCCGATTGCCAAAACCCAGCTAAAAGAGGTTCTTGGGCACAGCCGCACAGAAGTGTTTGCCGGAATTGTCTTTGGCATTGCCCTGATGCTGTTGTGGAAGCTGGTGCTGTTCACTTAACTGACTGACCGTCCCCCCTTTTCAATCGCGACAGGGCAATCCGCCTGAAATAACGAATTTCCTCGCTGCGCAGCACTTCAGCAAGCCCCCAGAAGACCAGACCGCCAGCCATTACGCCCAACAGCGGCCCAAGATATTGGCCAAGGACAGTGATAAACGGCTTACCCAATTCCAGCACCACGCCCATCCCCAGGCTGGCAATGCAGGCTTTGGATAGACTGAGGACCATACGCCTGCTGTTAAAGCCATTTACCCGCCGCCAGATGAACCCGAAAAGCAGAAGGCCTTCCAGTGTGGTCGCCATCGTATTGGCTAACGCCAACCCGGCAAACGCCCCCCGTGCCAGATTTTCCGGATCACCAATAACGCCAATCAGCGCAAAACTCAGCCCAACGTTCAGGGCCATTGCCAGCCCACCAATAAGCACCGGGGTTCGGGTGTCATGCATGGCATAAAACGCCCGCGTGATAATTTCCACCAGAGAATGTGCCACCAGGCCCAGCCCATAGAACAGCAGCGCCCAGGCAACCGCTTCACTCCCCTGGGGAGGGAATTCGCCACGCTCATACATCAGTCGGACAATTGGCAGCCGCAGCAGCACCAAGCCGGCGCTGGCAGGGATGGAGAGAAACAACACAGTCCTGAGAACCTGTTCCAGTGTCTCACGCAGTTCTTCTTGGCGGTTTTCTGCAACCTGAGCAGAAAAAGTGGGAAATACCGCGGTCGCCACCGATTGCGCAATAACTCCCTGGGGCAGCATCAACAGAAACCAGGCGCGCTGGAGAGTCCCTACACTTCCTTCCGCCATACCTGAAGCCAGCATCTTGTTGACCCAGAAATTCACCTGGACAATGGCCTGGCCCAATATGCGTGGGCCCATGAGCCGGGAAACCTCCAGGACGCCCGGATGGCGCAATTGCAAAGCAAGCCGGTAAGCAGAGCCAACCCTGGCTACACCCGGAACCTGTACAAGCAGGTGTAAAAGCGCACCCAGCACCACGCCCCAGGCCAACCCAAATATGTCGCCACCAAGGGCCTGCCGGATAACTGTTGCGCCGATAATAATTCCAATGTTGTAAAATGAGGGTGCCAGCGCAGGGAGGAGAAATCGCTGGTTGGCATTCAGGACACCCATGAATATGCCGCTTAAACCAAAAATAATGGGGGACAGCAGCATGATCCGCATCAGCCTGACCGTCAAATCCTGGGTTTCAGCGGGGAACCCCTGAGCAACCGTATACACCACGATTGGGTGGGCAAAAACCATACACAGCCCGGCAATGACCAGCATAACCAGCACAAAAAGGTTGATGACTGAACTGGCCATCTGCCAGGCCCCTTCTGAATCCCCACGGGCCAGATAGCTGGCAAATGTGGGGATAAAGGCGGAGCCAATCGCGCCACCGGCAACCACAAAGAAAAGCGTATCGGGTATCTGCAAGGCAGCAGCATAGGCATCGTAGGCACTGCCCGCACCAAAAACAGCCGAGATAACTGCTTCCCGAACGAGCCCCAGCACCCGGCTTAATACAAAACCAAGCACAACAACCCCGGCCGCCTGCGCAATCTGCCGCCCAGAGAGGACTCGTGTATGAGGCTGATCGTGTATCATCTAATGCGGCTCGCTCCTGTGTATGCGGGGAGTATATCCCCGTCGATTCCTGCCGCCAAACACGCTTGCCCGCTTGCATCCGGTTGTTTACAATCCAGGCTGCTACTTATTACCATCCAATAGTGTCAAGGAGTTCCTATGAGCCGCGAAAAAATACACACCAGCCAGGCGCCCGCAGCGGTTGGCCCTTATTCACAGGGCAATGTGGACGGCAATCTGGTCTTTTCTGCCGGGCAACTGGGGCTTGACCCCGCAACTGGCAAGTTTGTCTCAGACGATGTGCAGGACCAGACACGGCAGGCGCTGAAAAACCTCCGGGCAGTGCTTGAAGCAGGCGGGGCCAGTCTTTCCGATGTGGTCAAAACAACTGTCTTTCTGTCAGATATGGGTAATTTCAAGGCGATGAACGAAGTCTACGCCCAGTTTTTTTCTGAGCCCTATCCGGCACGGTCAGCAGTCGCTGTAAAAGACCTGCCGCTGGGTGGGCTGGTTGAGATTGAGGCAATTGCAATCAAACCCCGATAGATGGATAACCCCCTGCGCACCGCCATAGAACAAATCCATGCCACCTCACTGAAAGCGGCGCTGGTGGTAACAGGTGCAGGCAGCCAGGCGGCTGCCTGGCTGCTTGGTGTTGCTGGCGCATCCCGCACGGTCCTTGAGGTCACCATCCCCTATGCCTCCCGCTCCCTGATCGACTACCTGGGCTGGCAGCCACGCCAGTATGCATCGGCTGAAACTGCCCTATCACTTTCCGCTGCGGCTTATGCACGGGCTCTGCATCTCCAAACAGGCAGTGAGCCAGTGGTAGGGTTAGGCTGTACAGCAGCCATTGCCACTGACCGTCTTAAGCGGGGCGAGCATCGCTGCCACATCACCCTCTGGGATCGCCACTCTGTAACCAGCCATTCGCTTGTTCTGACAAAAGGGGTGCGCAGCCGGGAAGAGGAAGAGACGCTGGCAAGCTATCTGGTTATCATGGCACTTGCCCGGGCAGCAGGAATCCCGGTTAAGCCCCCTGAGTTGAAGGCGGATGAGCAAATAGTCACTGCTGTTCAAGCTGCTGGAATACCACTTGATCATCTGCTTTCTGGCTATGTAGACAGCCTGACCGTTTATGGACCCGGCATTGTAGTACCTGATGAGAAGCCCTGCGCAGCTATCCTTTCGGGGTCATTTGCCCCGCTCCACGAGGGGCATCTGCAACTGGGGCGGGTCGCTTCATATTTGCTTGATCGACCGGTCATGTTTGAAATTGCCACGCACAATGTTGATAAATCCCCCCTGACTGCCGGGGTGCTGACCAGGAGGCTTGCTCAGTTTGAACGCCTGCCCAACCGGGTTATCCTGTCCCGTGAACCCCTCTACTGCGATAAAGCCATGCTTTATCCGGGGAGCGTGTTTGTCCTGGGCTATGATACGGCAGCACGCGCGGTTGATCCCGCTTATTACCATGACGATCCCACGAATATGGCCGAAGCATTATCCGCTGTCCGGTCGGCAGGATGCCGGTTCCTGGTTGCCGGGCGGCTGATGGGGGATCGATTCCATACGCTGGATGACCTGGTTATTCCACCGGGTTACGAAGACCTGTTTAATGGTATCCCTGCCGACCTGTTCCGCGCGGACATCTCATCCACCGAGCTGCGGCAGCGCGGGCCCACCTGCTAAGCAAAAACCGTGTCTGTTTCAGGGGATATCCGGGGGAAGGGTAAACCTGCCATCCGGGCCCGCAGGAAACAGCACAACGCTGACAACAGCAGCGAGGTTCAGGGGCCCATATAGGTGCGGGAAAAGGCTGTCCTGTAGATGATCAGCCGATGGTTCATAGCGCAGTTCGCCGGTCAGTCGGGCCACGTCAACGCACAGCAGCACCAGATCGGATTGCCCGATGTAAAAT
>JAFGNO010000094.1 GCA_016926985.1 Anaerolineae bacterium | reverse complement strand
GCTCAAGGGAGTCCGCCTGCCGGGCGACCAGTTCCACCGCGTGCTGCGCAGAAGTCGCGACGGTCAGGTCGACATTGTGCAGGAAATGGGCATACCACGACAGGTGCACATGGGCGTCCACCAGACCGGGTATTACCAACCTGCCCTCCAGGTCAATTGCCTCGCCACCGGGAGCAAGCAGGTCACACAGGTCGCCGGTTGCGCTGGTGGCGATAATGCGCCCTTCCTGTATAGCAATGGCAGACGCCTCCGGAAGGTTGTCATCCTGCGTGACAATTCGCCCATTGTATAAAACGATATCTGCCCCCATTCAGCACCTCAGATCAGCCACGGGGCTTCCTGTGGATCGGAGAGCCAGACCGCGCCGTTTTCTGTGACCAGCACGTTTTCCTCCAGTCCGACATAGCCATATCCTTCTGTTACCACACCCAGCTCAATGGCGAAGATATTCCCGGCCTCAATGATGCCATAGGGGGTATCGCCATAGCGCTCCCAGCGGGGACCAAGCACGGTTGCACCGTCATGGGCCATCTGGCCCACATGATGTCCAAAGGCATGCTGGTATTCCGGGTATCCTTCGGCGACCAGCGTCGAGCGGGCTGCCTCGTCGATTTCCCAGCCGCGCGCGCCGGGCCTGAGGGCGTTAAAACCCGCCAGCAGCGCCTTACGGGCTGACCCGAAGGCGCTCACCAAGTCAGCCGGAGGCGCATCTTCCCCGGGTTTCTGGACATACCAGACCCGCTGGAGATCAGCGCAGTAGTTGTTCTCCCGGACACCAAAATCCATGTGGATCAGCGTGCCGGGCTGCACGGTATACTGCGCCTGCGGCCCGGCGTGCCCGACCGGTGAGTCGGGCCCGCAGGAAATGGTAGGGCAGTAGTCCCAATCCCAGGCAGTGCCTAATCCCTTCTCAATGAGCCGGGTATGGACATAGTTGGCAATTTCCAGTTCACTCATGCCGGGCCTGGCCAGCTCACCGACCTGTTTGAAGATCGACTGGGTGGTGGCGATAGCCGTTTTGATCCGCTCGATCTCGATGGGAGATTTCTGCCCGCGTAAGGCATCGATGACTTTCTCGGATGAGATGAAACGATCCGGGAGGGGTGTGTCTTTCAAATAGCGCCTGAGCAGCAGCATCATCCCGTGTCCAAGGCCGTCCGCCGCCACATCGTTTTCGGAGAAGTTCAGGGCAAGGCTGGACGGGTTGATATCCAGCAGGGCTTTTCTGAGCGTATCGCTGATCCCCTGCACATAAGTCAGCACTTCGGTATAGCCGCCGATCTGCCGGATGTTCTCTGCATCATGGAGACCAACAATGGCGATCCGCTTCCCATCGCGGGTAATGATGAAGGCAGACTGCCAGACCATTTCCGAGCCAACAATCAGGTTAAGGCTCGGGTCTGGTGTAAGGACTGTCTCTCGCACAAAGGTCAGCCAGGCATCAATGCTGAGCCTTTGCAGGATGGTCACAGCCTGGTCCAGTTTTTCGCATATCAGGGGATGGTTATCCATGTTTCTCCTCATTTCTACAATCAGGAAAGCTTGCGGGCCTGCCAAACTGCACCCTGATCAGGGATGCTGTCCAGGCCCTCGCGTGTTATCGAATCGCTGGCAAGCAGCGTGGCGAACCGGGCTGCCTGGAGGGGATCACCGGTTTCCTGGTAGCGGGCCATAAATGAAATGGCAAAGATATCGCCAGCCCCGGTTGGGTCAATCTCGGTGACCGATGGGGCGTGAATGTGGTGAGGCTTGCCGGAGACATAAACGGTGCAGCCCTGACGGGCGCGTGTCACGACCAGCAGAGGGGCAGATGTCGCAAAAGCGAGGACTGTTTCCTCGTCATCCTGCAGATCCTCAATGCTGGTGATGACCACATCCAGCAAGGGCAGGACATCTTGGGCTTTATCCCATGGTTTATAGGTCACTTTACCACTCCGATCCCACTGGCGCATCCATCCCTGGGGGGTGGCACATCTCAGCGAAGCAGGAAACCGGTGGATCAGGTCAAGCGGAATCTCGTTGATCACCGGGGCGAAATGGACGACCGAGGGGATGCGCCATTCTGGTGGAAGATGGTCATAGGCGATATCCATAGCCCGGCCAAGCAGCATTTGCTGGCGATGTCCATCAGTATAGGTGTTAATGAAGGTAGTTGGCTCCTCGGCTGGAACGGGGATAAGCGGGATGCCTTCAAGGACCTGTAAGAGCGGGGATATGGCTGACGGCGCGCTGGTGAGAATGCCAACCTGGATCCCCAGGCACCGGGCCATCAGGGCGCAAAAGGTCACCGTGCCGCCAAGCCGGGGGCCGGCCCCAGTCATATCCTTCGACACATGACCGATGAGTAGGTAATCGACAGGTTGCATGTTAATAAGCAAATACAAGAAGGGGCGCGCAGCAATTTGCACACCCCTGATGATCCAGCTTGGTTAGCGCTCCCCGACGGGTGAGATGGTCACCTTGCGCTGATCGCCCACGCCCACGCTTTCGGTATCAACACCTTTATCTTCGCGCAGAGTGATATGGATAATCCGGCGCTCATTGGGCGGCATGGGCTCTAACGTAATCGGGCGGCCAACCTGTTTGACCTGCTTGGCCATCCGTAGTGCCAGCTTCCGGAGCGCAGTTTCGCGACGGGCTTTGTAGCCTTCCACGTCGATAACAATGTTGGCCCGGCGCTGAAGCTCCCGGCTGACAATCAGCCTGGTGATGTACTGGAGGGCATTCAAGGTTTCACCGCGCCTGCCGATCAGAATACCCAGGTCTTCTCCATGAACATCCAGAACCCAGGGAGCATCCTCATCTGGCGTGCCCTCTTCTGCACGGTGAGCCTGGACTTCAGCCTGGATCCCCATGTAGCTTAAAAGCTCGGTAAGGGCTTCGGTAGCCACGCGGGCATCATCATCCATGGACTCTGGCGATGGTTGTGGGGCTAGTGCACGCACAGGGGTTGGCTCAGCATCCACTTCCGCTTCTGGAGCAGTCGGAGGAGCTTCTTCAACGGGGGCCTGTTTGGTAGTGGTCTGACGTGGGCGGGGAGGGGGGGAGGCTTGATGCGGTATCGGGGACTTTAAGGGAGTCAGCCGGACAACAGCGGGGCGTGCGCCCATACCCAGCACGCCGCGGCTGCCTTCCTCAATGATTTCGATAATGACATCATCCCGGGTTAAGCCCAGCTGGGTTAACCCATCTTCGATAGCCTGTTCGAGGGAAGGGGCTGTTACATCAATCGGTTGTAAAGGGTCTGTCATTGGTTAAACCTCGCATTCACCGGCACAAATATGATGCATGCCGGGTGTTTGATAACCTGTCTTAACTGCGTTTTCTGCCCTTTTCTTCGGCGGGCGGCTGGGGCAAACCGATCAGCCCCCTCAGGCTGAAGCTGCCATCCTCGGTGCCAAAGAGATTCTTGAAGCTTGACTTGCCCATGGCCATATACTGGATAAGCCCAATGATATTCGAGACAACCCAGTAGACGGAAAGGCCGGAGGGTAATGTCAACGAGATATACCCGATGAAAAGGGGCATGGTGAGCTGCATTGAACGGCTCATCGCTGCTGCCTGATTTTCTGCGCCGCCAGTGCTGGGCGGAGTCAGGAGCTTCTGCTGGAGCCAGGTGGTAACAACCACCAGAATGGGCAGGATATACAAAGGATCCGGCTTGGCCAGGTCCAGCCAGGCGAAGTGGCTGTTCAACGGGATCAGGTCTGCCGGGGCCGGAAGCCAGGTTGGTGTGTTGGTGTAGACATGCTGGGAGAGATCGAGAAGCTGGATAGGCGAAGCAGCCAGCGAGCGAGTGATAGCCCTGTAGAAGCCTATCAGGATTGGAAACTGGATCAGCGTGGGCAAACATCCGCCCAGGGGATTGACTCCGGCTTCGCGGTAAAGCTCCATAGTTTTCTGCTGGAGCTGCTCCGGATCGTTTTTGTGCTTTTCCTGAAGCTTTTTCAGGCGGGGTTGGAGCTCCTGCATGGCGACCTGAGATTTTTGCTGTTTCCAGGTCAGCGGGAATAGAAGCAAACGGATAATGATTGTTAGCAGTAGAATGGCCAGGACATAGTTATCCCACAGGATGCCATAGAACCACAAAAGCAGGTTGACCATCGGGTCAAGTATTAATAAATCCCACATTAACAGGTATTCTCCACTAAGAACCAGCAGGCTCAAAAGCCCACTGGTCTAACAACGTGTTTTTATCCAGGGCATACAGCGGGCTGTTTCCCTGGTGCGCGCCCAGCAGCAGCAAATCGCCAATGATCAAAGGCGCTGCATAGATCTGGATCGGGCGCGTGTCCTGGCCGGTGGTAAAGAATAGGAAGCGTGTGGTGAATTCAGCCTCGACTGTGACCGGGGTATCCGCAAGAGTACCTGTTTCCAGATTGAGCGCGTAAAGGTTATTCCCCTCACTGGTTCCCGCGGCAATGTAAGCAATACGCGTGCCGTCTTCCAGATAATCGAGCACCGGCGCGCCCACTACCGGGCCGTCTACTTTGAAGCGCCATTCTTCTGCGCCGGTGTCGGGGTTAAGGGCAAACACATTTCCATCAAGGTCACCGCAGACCAGAAAACCGGTCTCATCGTCAAGCAGCGGGCTGCTCCAGATCCAGTTGTCGGTCGGGTAGGTCCATAGGACACTGCGGGTCTGGGTGTCGAGCGCATAGAGGCGGTTGTTGAAGCTGCCGAAATACAGGATGCCGTGATATAACGTTGGCGTGGCAACAATGGCGCCCATCTCAGGATCGCCGGGATCCCCGTTAGGGGGATACTGCCACAGCAGTTCCAGCGTATCCGCATCAAGGGCAAAGATGTGTTTATCCAGAGAGGACACGTATACAACATCTCCATCAACTACCGGAGTTGACCAGATATCGCGCCCCGCGGTAAACGGATCCGCACCCGGCACCGGATCGCCTGTTGCCAGATCAAGCGCAATAACCGTCCCATCCACCGAACCGGCATAAACCCGGTCTCCGTCGATGGTGGCTCCGCCGATATAACGGGCACCGGAGTCATTCTTGAATGTCCAGATCAAATTACCCGATTCCGGGTCAAGCCCGTACAGCGAGTCGTTATAGTCACCTACAACAATGACAGCCTCGCTGACTGCCGGGGCGGCATAGAAGGTCTGATTACGTGAGGCTTCATCGGGAAAGCGCCAGATATCTCGCCCGGTGTCTGGGTCTACTGCGTAGACATGCGGACCAAAGGCCACGTAGATAGTTGTTTCACTGGCGGCTATGCCAGGCCAACTGGAGCCGGTCAACATGTTGGCCGCGCTGGAACACCCTGACAAGACAAATGCCAGTATCAGCAGCACGGCTGCCAAAAGCCAGTATTTTCGCTTAATGGTCATTAAAAATGGAACTCCTCAGGAACAGGGTCATAGCCGCCGGGATTAAACGGATGGCAGCGGGAAATCCGCTTGATGGTTAGCCAACCGCCCTTAAAAAACCCAAAGCGCTGGAAAGATTCATATCCGTATTGAGAACAGGATGGGGTAAACCGACAGGCGGGAACCAGCAGCTTAGAAAGAGTCATCTGGTAGAGGCGTATAAGCCCCATCATCAGGTATTTCATAGAGCATGTCCATCAGCAAGATGTGCTCTTATCAGCATCTGTCCAAGATGGGCATGAAGCTCGTTGTAAGATGTGCTGGCAGCAGGAGGATGCGCGATCACAACGATATCATATCCTTCTTCCAGATCGGGTATCCACTGCCGGGCGCTGTTGCGCAGGCGACGCTTGACCAGGTTTCTCTGTGCCGCGCCACCAACCTGACGGCTGACCACGAACCCAAAGCGGTTGTGGAGCAGGTGATTTCGTCTGATGTTCAAGGATATCAGGTCGCTCCGGAAATGCTGGCCTGCACGCTTTGCTGCCTGGAAATCTTCCGACTTCGTGAGACGGAAACGGCGAGAGAGCACTGGCCAAATCCCCGGTTTTCTAGCTGTTCCAGTTTACTTTTTTGACATGGTTGGG
>JAFGNO010000093.1 GCA_016926985.1 Anaerolineae bacterium | reverse complement strand
TGGTCTATGGAAGAGCGGGCGAAGGGATTCGAACCCTCGACCTTCTCCTTGGCAAGGAGACGTTCTACCACTGAACTACACCCGCATGTGTACCCCGTATATCTAGGGGTCTTGCTCTCTTGAGGTCCCACCTGTAGGGGGTTGGCGCCTCTTTGGTTACCCTGGAAAATAGACCTTCTTCCAGTTGGGAGAAGGTCTATTTTGGGTGTCTTTGGTCACCGTAAAGGCCTTCATCCAACGGGCATTATACCACGGTCATGCGAGTAGGGAAGGGTTGTGTGCATTTTTTTATGACAGCCCCTTGCCCAAAAAGCATGAAAACACCTTCCCTGTTTGGGTCCGGAAGAATGTAGATCATTCCCTGTTCACCGAAGGACATCAGCTGGGTGCGCTGATGTTCCATGGATACCTGGGATGCTTCCAGAAGCGTTTCCATAAAGAAGGCGGTGTATTCCAGGGAGCACCTTTGGTCCGCATCGCCATAGAGAATGCCAGTTTGAGTGGCGTACAAACCCACCTGCGCTCCTGTCAGGGAGCGCATGAGCTTCAATGTTTCCAGTGAGTGAGCCTTCTGAAAGAGGTCCTGCTCCAATTCCCCGAAGGGAGAGTGGTCCTGCTCTATCGCTTCATCAATCCTTCTGTACCAGTTCTGTATCTGCTTCATCCAATCCTAACCTGTACGCCGCGTAGGCCATGATGTCTTTGACAGTATCCATCGACACGGTTCCATCCTGATACTTGGCAATCACCTCCTCGAACACCTGCTTAAGGGATGGACTGAGTTCGAGCAGGGCGGTCATGCGTGCAGCAACCTCACTGACTTCATCCAGCTTGCCCTCCTGGTGCAGCAAATCGGCGGGATTAACTCCCAGCCATGTACACACCTGTTGATACGTCTGCAAATCGATGTTCTCGTTATTCAAAATCCGGGTGATCGTGGTGTGAGCTACTCCAATCTCCTGTGCTGTCTTACGAGCCGATAGATTTTCTTTGGTCATCGTATCCTGCAGCATCTGCGCTAACATGTCAACTCAATTCCTTTCTCCTCATTCAGGCCGTACAAGGTTTACCTCTTTCTCCTGCCATGATACTCCCCCTTTGAATACGTGTCAATACCAACAACGGAATGGATGACACCTATGCCATCCAGCTTGTGTATAAAAGAAACACATGGTACAATTGTAAACCGAATGTAGGAGAAAAAGAACATGATCCCTCTTGACGATACACCTGAAATTCCAGGACTTCATCCGTTGTTTGTGCAGCAGGAAACACGGAAGAACTATTGCTGGCGGCTGCAGCGCAGGGGGTTGTGCGGCAGGGCGGGCGGGGGGACCTGCACAGCCTGTCACCCTTACCTTGAAACGGCCAGTATCTTTCGTGGGGCGGTTCAAAACCTGGCCGGTCTTTTTCAGTTCAAGCTCCGGGAGCAGGCTGCCAGGGCCATTGAAGATCTTCAGCCTCCCATGCCGGACCATATCCACACGTCTGGAGACAATCCTTTTCATTCCATCCTGAAGGAGATTTCATGAAAGCACGACCACGATCTGTTGAGCGTCGGGTAGCCGAAGAACTGTCGAAATTCCTGGAGGATTTCGACGTCGAAACGGAAGATATCGAACGGATCCCTGTCCTGGGTCGCACTGGTCCCGATCTGACCTTTCCGAATTTTTTCAACCTGGCGGTCGATGTCAAAAGCCGTCAGTCCATTCCGAAAGGGATCTATGATGCCGTGGAACGCGGGAAGGGAAGGCTGCTTACCAGACAGTGGGCGGTCGCCAGTTTATATTCCTTCCCGGTTCTGTGGTCTGAGAAAACGTTCCGTCATGAGCACGTAACCTCCACGACAGTCAACAAGTGGCTGAACCATATGGCTGAGTGGACAGATGGGACGGCTTCGGAACCGGCGCATGGAGGTATTCCAGCGCTGATCCTGCATATCACCGGAACCCCGATCAAGTCTTCCCTGCTGGTCCTGCGCCGTGCTGATCTGGATGCCTTCCGGCGGCACATGAACACCATGCTGGGAGAACCAGCGCAGGTCAAATCAATCGTAAGCCCGGAAGAACCCTGCGAGCTGACAGAAGAAGACCGGGTCTGGGAAACCCTGGACCTCGAACAACTGGCAGACCCTGACACCTTCATGGAGGCAACCGATGGACAGTTTGGCACCGATCGCGAGCAGAAGTAACGTCCCGGCCATCCAGGAAAGCCTGGATCAGTTGTGGGACAGCCTGGAAAAATCGGCGGCTTCCAATATTCGGGGAGCCGCCGGAGACAGGATGGAGTTTACCCAGATCGAACAGCGGTCCCTCCTCCGGGCAGAAATGCTGAACCTGTCCAAAGGGATTGACGTGGCTTCGATCCTGATTAAAGGGCGCCTGATTGAGGAAATCGAACGCGAAGGGCTGGCGACCGTCCACCCTGGGCAGTACCGGGATGTGGATGAGCTGTGCCAGGACCAGGGTATCTCCCCAACCGAGAAATCCCAGATCCAGGCACTGTATTCCACGATCTTCCCCTGGATACAGGACAACCTGGGCCTTTCGCCGATGGAAGTGTGGAACAACATCTCCAAGTCCAATATCAAGGAGCTGGTGCCGGTTCTGACCCGTATCATCTCCGGGGAGGAAGCACGCGAGAGTGTGGAAGCCAGTTACAACCACATCATGGACGATATTTATGCGACTGCGTTGACGGCAGGGAATGAAATCACGGAGGAGGGCGCCCGTCTTCAGGCTGTTGATATTCTGCTGGAGCAGGCGTCCTACATGTCCAATCGGGACCTGCGGGCGACCCTGCGACCGGGGGACGCTGGAAATATTGATGCCTACACGGTGAAGGTCGGGGAACGAACCTATCTGATCGCGTCCATGGATGACCGGCAGGAGCAGATGCTGGCCCGGCGGCTGCATGGATACTGGGACCCGATCAACCTGGGAAATATGGATGGACAGCGTGTTGAGGAAGTCCGGTCGATTGTGCGCAACCAGTATCAACCCCTGTTCCGCCTGGCAAACCTGATCACGGGAGCCGGGTATGGACAATAGACCTGCGATTGGTTGGGAACAGGCTGTGATCGGTACGGTGCTCATGGACCCGGAGGCGATGGAAGTTGCCTCCGACCTGGCCCCCCAGGACTTTACCGGGTCTCACAAGCTGATCTGGCGGGAAGTTCTCTCCCTGAACCGGCGCAACGCCCTCGAACCCCGTGCACTGATCGAAGCCCTGCGTTCCGTGAACGAGCTGGATGAAATCGGGGCAGACATCAGCAGCGGGGATCTGACCGGCGAGATGTATCTGCTCGACGTAAGTACCCGGCACGGTGCCCTGATTGAGGAGTACGTTCGCCAGGTGGGGGAATACGCGACCCGGCGCCAGCTGCAGGAAACAGCAGCCCTGATTGCCGCCGACGCCCATGTCAGTGGGAAGAATGTAGATGAGCTGCTGGATGAGGCAGAGCGACGCGTGATGGCCCTGCGGCGGACCCGCGGCACAACCGGTACGTCCCTGGCGCAGATCCTGAATGCGTTCATGCCCAAACTGGAAGGCATGCGCTCCGGCGACGTTCAGCCTGCTTTCGTGCCACACCTGCAGGCCCTGCGTGATGTGGTGGATTATTTTGAACAGAATGAATTTGTCCTGATTGCCGGGCGTCCCGGCACGGGCAAGTCAGCCTACCTGCGCTACGAAGCCTATTATCAAGCACTCCATCAGCATCCGGGTTTGTTTATTAACATGGAGAACAGCGAGGATGAATATGCCAAAAGTTTTATTGCCCTGGCAACCGGCATCGACAGTCAGAAGCTGCGGTCTCCGCGGCTGCTGTCCAATCAGGAACTGACACGGGTACGCGAAGCTGCAGAGCGACTGGCTTCCCTGCCGCTCGATATCATTTCCATGGGCAGCCCCAGCATTGCTGAACTGGAACGGGTATGCCGCAGCAAAATGCGTACCCTGAAACCGCAGTACATTATGGTGGACTATGTACAGCTGATTGACAACGGCATGGAAAACCGGGTCTCCGATGTCACCCTGACCTCCAAAACCCTGCGGGCCATGGCGATGCCCAATCGCCTGAATATCCCGGTCATTGCAGCCGCGCAGTTGTCCCGTGAAATTGAAAAGCGGGGCTCCAACAGTGTTCCGCAGCTGTCTGATCTGCGGGAAAGCGGTTCGCTGGAGCAGGACGCCTCCATCATCATCTTCCCTCGTATCGCCTGGAATAACCCGACCGATGCAGATATTGCTCAATTTCCAGAAAACGTCAATCCAACCGGCGGCTTGATGCCGCGCCTGCGGGCTGAACCGGTCAATCTGTATGTGCAGAAGAACCGCAACGGTCCCACCGGGGTGACGCCGGTTGTGAAATGGGTCAAGGCATGGGGAGATTATCAGACACTCGCAGGAGGCGCGGCGTGAGGCTTACAGAAATCCTATTGGTGGTTGTCATTGTTCTGCAAGCTCTTGCGCAAGCCCTGATGACCCTGACGATCTATAACCACGCGGGTGAAAAGACCAGCAGCCTGAAGGTGTTCATTCCCTGGATCAGAAAGGGAGCCCTGTGCTTCCTGCTTGGTTTCATCCATGAGAAGGATGATTTCACCCCCATCTACCGGCCGCTGATGGCCTGGGCGACCGATAATCAATCCTTCCTTCTGGAGATCAACCTGGGGTCTTTCTCGATCGCGTTCTGTTTCAGCACCCGCTACCCGTTCTTTACCATCATCGCCTCGTCTGTGAACGAGAAACTCTTCTGAGGAAAAGAATGAACGAACAATTATTGGAACTGATTGAAACCTACATCCGTTCAAACGGATACCCTCCCAGTATCCGGGACCTGGGAGGCATCCTCCATCTGCTGCCCGGATCTGTGGCCTATCGCCTGGGCAAGCTGGAGCAGGCCGGGTTGATCCGGCGCACGCCCAACGTGGCCCGTAGTGTACAGATCACCCACGAAGGGATGGCCCTGCTGGATGCAGTCCGAGGACTTTGATCTGACCGGGAAGATGAACCTGCTGCTTCAGCGTATCGAGAGCCATGACTTTGGGGAGCTCGATGCCTTTGAAACAGCACAACTGGTTGCGAGGTACCAGCGCATTCACCGCAAGCTGATGAAACTGACGCTGGACATTGAGCAGTTACTGGAACTGAGTGAATAGGAGGCAGTATGGAAATCACCTGCATGGCAGGAAAAGGCACGATGGCGTCTGAAGCATGTTTGCAGTGCGCCGGGCAGGGGGAGAACCGCTGTGGGTATACCTACAGCCTGCTGCGATATGTGTATCTGCACCAGCAGGCTCGCACGGGCATTCATGTCACCGATCTGACCGGGTGTTTGCGCAAGGCGTTCTACAGCCGGACCGAACCCCTGGCGTTCATGCCGCATGAGCGTCTGATTGTCTCTTTGGGAACGGCAACCCACGCTGTGCTGGAAGGCGCGGATGATCGGGTGCAGACAGAAATTCCGGTCCAGGCGTTTGGGGTGGTCGGCACCGTGGACGCCTACCAGCCTGACGACAGGCATATTGTGGACTTCAAGAGCACGCGCTGGCTGGTGCCTTCCAAATTACCCTATGGTTCGCATGCCAAACAGGTCAATTACTACGCGGCCATGATGCGTGAGATGGGGTACGAAGTCGAGCAATTGTCCATTCAGTACATTGATCTGTCCGGGCCTACCAAGTGCCGCAAGTGCAAGCAGATCGTCACCCCCGATGAGGAAGGGACCCTGATCTGCCCGGTGTGCGGGAATGAGATTGCCAATGCGCACCTGGGTGCAGTGCAGTATTTCATTGATGTGGAAGATCAGAATGCAGTCCGTGAAGAACTGATCCAGCGCAAGGACGCCTTGTCTTTTGCCTATGCCATGCAATCCCCGCCTGATGCAGAGACCGGCTTTCTGTGCTGGTACTGCGACCATGCTTCTCGATGCCCGGAGGGACAGGAATGGATCAACTCACACTGAACGCGGTGCATCGCAGGATCGTGGCGCTGGAAGAAAAACGCATGGCGCTGATCAGCGATCGCTGCCGGTGGATTGCACGGGAACCGGTAACAAGACTGGAGGCATGCAGTGCGCATGCCTTCCAGGAGGCAATGAACCAGATGGAAGGAGAACTGGAGCGTTTATGGCGGGAAAAGCGAACCCTGATCGCTGCACAAAAAATGTCATTCGAAATGTCCTTGAAAACACCCGGCAGCCGGTACTTTCCGGCCTTATCCGCAGTCTTTCAAATGCCTATATCACGGATGGAGTAACCCATCTGGGTTTTGCCCATGCGTTTCATTACGAGAAGATCCAGGACTATGCCGCCGAGCTGACACGTATCCTGGGACCGGTAGCGTTTGAACATATAGCCCTGCTGGGGTGGGGTTTATCCGTCGGCGCTCATGCGGTCTGGGACTTTTCGACGTCGAAAAAAGGAGGCGAACATGCCACTACCAACAATTGAATATTCGCAAAATCTGAAAGGCCGCAATCTCAAGGTGCTCCATTGGGGTTCCACGGCCACCGGCAAGACGGAGAGTGTTCTCCGTTATTATCCCGATGTGCTCCTGATTGACTGCGAGGGCAACTCGGACCAGTGCGTAGGCATGAGTGAGGTGCCCGAATTCCTCCGGGTGGTCACCAAGGACGTCTATGAAATTCTGGATGTCATGGATGCGGTGTCCGAAGGAAAAATCAAATTCCCGGACGGACGCCCGGTTCAGACCCTGGGCATCGACGGGTACTCCATCCTGTGGTCGGTTCGCCAGGAAGCAGGGTCCCTGAACGCTGAGCGCCGGGCAAACCGCCGGGGTAATAACAATCCTGACGAGGTAAGCATGACCCAGCTGGACTGGGTGCTGGCGAAGCGTCCGCTCAAACGCCTGAATGCCAGGCTGAATGCGCCGGGGGTGAAGTACCTGGTCCTGACGACCCGTGAAAAGGATCAGTACGTCGAGCGCCAGAACAATGGGCGAACCGAGCTGGTCAAGGAAGGCGTCACCATCGATGCCATGCGTGGTCTGGATTATGAAGTCAACTTTGCCCTGCACATGCAGTCGGTGAACCCGTTCCGCTGCCAGGTCACCAAAGCCCAGGGTTCCCTGGGAAAGATGTTCCCGGTGGGTACGGTGCTGGATCATTACCCGGCGGAAGAACTGCTGGCGTATGCCACCGGCGGCGGAACAGCCACCTCGGATGATGTGGAAGTCGCAGAACGGCAGCTCCTCCGGGAAGCATCCGAGGATCGCAGCCAGGGTGGGCTGCTGGCATTGGGTTCCCAGCGGGGCATGAGTGCCCAGATGGTCGCTGATGCGCTGAAGGCCAACGGGATCACCGGGTTTGAACCTCAGCGCTGGACCGAAATGGTCGAGGCAATCATGGCCTACGACAACGGCAACGGCAGCAAGTAAATCAGAAGGGAAGAGGGCGCCCGTCCTCTTCCCTGGTTCCCTTTCTTTTGGAGGAGGTACATGGGCAAACCAGGCTTAACACAACAGCTGCAGGATCTGTTTGAAAACAAGGATCTGACGGAAGAACAGCTGCTGGCCCTGATCAAGCAGCCGGCTGTTGCGATTACGATCGCAGCCACCCCGACCGGCGGCGTGGAGGTCGTTTTCGCTGGAAGACCCACCGACGAATTGATCCTGATGCTGCTGGATATGGCCCGCAAGCTGGTTATCGAAAAAAAATGTCCCCCCGATTAAGGGGGGCTTTTTTTTTACCTCACCACACCGATCGATGCACAGTGAGCCTTTTTTCTACAGGAGCCCGATCAGTACAAAGATCTCTGCCAGCTTCTGCCAGCCAACCGCGGCGATGGCAATATTGATGACGATGATGATGCCCAGGGCGCTTGCCAGCACTTTCTTCTGCAGAAACATGCCCCTGGCTGTATGCAGGTTTTCGTCCTTGAGATGATCGTCCAGTTTTGTCCCGATCAGATCGATCTTCTCCGAGACACGCTGAAGCTGGCCTGAAACGGTGTCCAGGCTGCTTTGGGTTGCCTCCATAGAGGTCTCAAGACCCATCATGCGCTCCAGCAAGCCCTGTCTGCCGTTGCCCAGGAGAATGCGATGAACGTCTTTGAGGTCTCTCAGAACCCCTGTCAGCTCTCCCTTGAGTTGCCCAACATCTTCGTTATGCTCTGCCATTGGCCCACCCTACATGCTCTGGATATAGTCAAGCGAGATCCATCCCCGGTCTGTGCGTCCCCAACCGTTTTTTTCTTCGAAGATGTCCACCCGATCACCGCGGCGGTATTGCCCCGCTCTGGCGTGCTGGGTTCCCGGCCCGGTGCGGATGTTCAGGATGGATGCCTTTACAGCCCCTGCAAACCGGGCCAGCTCCTTCCATCCAATCCGGCGCCCCAGGATCGGTTCGAGATATTCCACAAATGCCATCGAGATAACCGTATCCACACACCCTTGCGGCATCGGCAGCGTTCCGGCAAGCAGGCCCTGCTCCAGGGCTTCCTGGTATGTCTCGATTTTCTCAACGACGGCCTGTTCGATCTTGTCCAGGAAGTCACCCACTGCCTGCGAAGCATCCACTTCAGGATAGAAAAGGGGATCGTCACCAGGCCAGGTGTATTCCGCAAACGCTGCCCACAGATCCGGCGTGGTCTCGCCCTGGTCCATACTCCACATCAGGGTTCCGGTAATGTCCGGGTCAGCAACACAGGCATCCAGGTACCGGCGCACTGCGGCCGCGGTAGGCTTGATGCCATGTTCGTAATACAGATCCCCGGCGGGGAAGAAGGGCAGTTTCGGGCTCATCGCTCCGAATTCAGCCTTCGATTTCCTCAGATCCTCAACCGGATCGCGGTTGCGCCAGTACACCTGCGGACTGTCAAAGGTACAGCAGGAGCGCAGTGCTTCCCAGGGAAGCCCCGGCCAGAACTTGCCGCTCCGGTCCCTGTAATCGCTGTGCAGGGAGGGGAAGCGGTAGGAGGAAAGGCCGATTTCAGTGGCGGCACCCTTTATCATCTTTGCATACACCCACGCCGAAGCAACCTTGCCCTTGGCATGATCCTCTGCGTCAATGAGGAAGAAGTCCGGCCTGAGCTCGTCAATGAGCTGCCTGGACAGGTTGGCTTCTGCAACAGCGTTGGTCAGGTAGACATAGGCCCAGAGACCGACACGGATGCCGTTGGCTTTACAGGCATTCATGAAGCGCCGGGTGGATGCCTGGTCTGCTTCTGTCCAGGGATAGCGGCTGGGCCCATCCTGCACCTTGACAGCCACCCCACGGGTACCGGCGCGTTTCAGTTCGGTAATGATCTGATTGATGTCGCCGCGAAAGATGTTCTTGATGTTCCAGATGTACACCCACTTGCCTGTGAAGTTCATTGTTTTTGTCCCCGGAATGATAACCGGCGGCTTTTCTTCATTGGAAGACTGCCGGCCCCATATCCTCTCATATGCTTCCTTCTTGATGTAGTTCAGATCAACAGGCATACCTTCTTCCTCGTTGATCCAGATCGGGGCAATCCGCCCCTGGCTTGTAAACTGGAAGGCGTCCAGCTGCTCATCGGTCACATAGTAAGCACGCTTGGGAATGTGCCTGGCTGTGATGGGCAGGAATTTATCCACTTCCTCAAACGTCCACGCTTCCCGCCACTCCTCTTCTTCGCCCTCGTATTTCTCCCAGTACGGATAATGGGACGTCCAGAATTTCTCCTTGCGCTCCCAGCCCTTGATGATGTTCTCGTTCCACCAGTTCTTGGAATAGATCCAGTTGAATGCAAACGGCCACTCCCGCCGGATCGCTGCCAGGACTTCCTGCACGTGAGCGGTTGCCTCTTCTGGTGACTTGCGGTCATGCCACTTGCCCTTCTTGTCTTTCCAGCCGTTGACCTCTGCGTCCATGACAATCAGCGGGGGTTTGCGATTGCCAATACCGGGGCCCCACCATTCGTTGAGCATGTAATCCACCGAGTAATAGGGATTGGCATTGAGATAAAGACCCTGGTCGAATTCAGCCTCGCCGCTTTGATCGTAGTTGTGCTCGAAGTGCGGGTCGAGACCATTGGCCCCGGCCAGGCGCGAGATCACCACCTGGATATTCGGGTTCAGGCGCTTCAGTTCGAAGAAGTCAATCAGCCTTCCAGCAGCTGCGTTCGCTTTGGTTACGTTGAATACCGACACATCAATTGCTTTGACACTTTCATCAATCCATGCCATACCAGCTCCTTTGTTTCCGACGTCGAAAACTACGCCATGCTCAAGATCTCAGCCTCTTCAAGGGGCGATACCTGTCCGATCAGGTAGTCGTACAGCCCCCTGGCGCCAAGGGCATACGCAGAGGGAAGCAGCTTCCAGGTATCCGGGTTCGGAACCTCCTCGGTCCCGGTTTGCACGCCTTGCTCATCGTAGACAGGTCGCGTCACCGGCGCCGGGACTGTTTCCCAGAAGGTATACTCCCGTGTTTTCCATGTGTTTCCATCCGGAAGCATCCAGCGCACCACCTGGATCACCTTGACGGAGTTCTGTTCTGCATCGAATGTGATCAGGGGAAGATCGTACTGCTGTGTTACGTTCAGGGTTACTGCGGTCATGATTTCTCCTCCAATACTTCCGTGAGTGTTTTCTTTTCATACATATCAAACATACTGTCCGGCGACAGATTGTAGATACTCACACCCCGCTCGGCACACTCTTTAGCGGCAAGGGTGTGAGCAAGCATCAGGCTTTGATTGCGCTCCTCTGCGAATTGAGACCCGAATGAAATGTTGTAATCTGTGTGGAAATAGTTGCCAGAATGAGCATCTGTTGCTCGAAAGTTCCCATCGCAGCCCAGAAGATAGATCTCCTCAAAGCCACGCATGACTGCCGCCTGGATCGCAACCGGAACGGCGCCACCCTGTTTGCACAGATAGGGGAAATGCCATGCGTCAGGAGGATGATGTACCGTATGCGGGCACATGCCGTAAGGAGTAATATTGGGCTTTCGTGTCCAGTCATCGTAAATTGATTTTGGCAGTAACTCTGCCATGACAATCAATTCATACGATTGCGCCAGATGATATTGCCTATCCTCTGGAAAGTAAGGATTGACTGAGCTTTCCGTGATGACGTGAACCGCCGGAGTGAAGTCAAAGTCGCGCAGCAGAAGATGAATACGGCCTGTCGTGAAACAGTATTCAGCCTGCAACTGATTGAAGTCAACGGACTGGATGGACGGTCCGGTTCCAATGATGAAGGCTCTCAAAATACACCCCCAAAGATTTTGTTGCCGCCTGCGGTCTTTTCAGGAAGAAACACACTTGGTCCAGTGCCGTAACTGGTTCCATCGAACCCAGACCAGCCCATCGTAACACTGCCGCTGCCGGACACGTATCTATCGCACGCAGCCCCGCGACTTCCATAACAGGTTCCGACACAGCGGCTGCTGAGATGGTTGACGCCAGAGGCTACGGTGACGCTAAAGCTGTTTTCCTGCCCACGCTCCATACCGTGTCCAGCCCAGAGAAAGCCATTCTTGGAATAGTTTTCAGACCAGCTTCGATTGGATTGAACAAACCCCTTTCCGCCAAGGTAGGCGACCGCGCCTGTGTCCACTCCCTGGTAGCAGGCGAAATGCACTTGCTCATACGTGCTGCCAGTTTTAACATAAAAGTTAACGGTTCCAGTTCCGGTAACAGCGCGATAATAGTAGCCCTGACACGTATCGATTAGGACCTTCGTGAAATCATTCGTTGTGGTGCTGTTTTCCCGGATGAAACTTCCGCAGGCGTTTTCTCCGCACATAAAGGCAATCACAAATCGCCCAGGCCCCGTGCCGACATTCAGGGGGACCGTAGTTGTAGCCCCAGCCGAAGTGCTTAATGCCGGATTGGAATACGATACTCTTGAAATAGCCATCGCCTTACCTTGTCCATCCGGCAATTACCACGGACACCTGTTTGATCGTTGTGAAGGCGTTCATGGCCTTGACCCGCCAACTGCTGGCCGCATACTCGTCTGATTTGCCCGTTGACGAGACCGTCTGCTGACTGGAAAAGTCGAAGTCGTACCGCTTCACGGCCGGGGCACAGAGGCCGTCGCTTGCAAAAACATCAATCTGCCCGGACCCGCTCGCATCTGCCACGCCGTAAATTCCCGTCACGACCATTGAAGGAGCCATCGGCCAGTCACAATAGCTTCCACTGGCGATTGCATCTGTGCCGTTACCGATTGTGAAGCCGAGGTAGACGGGGCGGGTGTTGGCGTTGAGGACTTCCCAAAATGTTCCGTTGTAGATCAACGACACGAAGACCGAAGCGTTCGCACTAAGTAAAATATCTGCCTCTGAGTAGGAGATAAAAATACCATTAGCTGTCGGATAACTATGCTCAAGGGTGATCGTTACAGTGCCACTATAGGCAGAAAATACAACTATATCTCCCTTTGATCCACCGTTTATTACGGATAGAGTATCAGCCGCCGCCCCTTCACCCTCAACTCTATACCATCCGGCACCCCCAACGGTAATTGCACCGGAGGAGATCGTGAGTGTGGAACCTTGCGAGGCAATGAGGCGCTCGGAGTTGATTGTAAGATCATCCAGTCGAGCTGCCACATCATCGAAGCTGCCCTCCGGACTTGTGCCAAGAGTGCCCTCAATAGTGCTGATATCGCTTTCGGCAGTGTCAATGTCACCCTCTATAGCCGTCAGTCTTGCAGCCACGTCAGCATAACTACCCTCCGGCGAAGTGCCGAGCGCACTGACGTCATCTTCGATAGCTGCAATACGCCCGGCGACCGTCCCGGCAGCAGAGCCGGAGGTGCTGACGGCAACACCCAGCGTGGACTGCAAATTTTCAATGCCGCGGATGAGCTGGTTGTACTGCGGAGCGGTTAGGCCCAGTCGTAATACCTCACCGCCGTCATGCGAAGTTGCCGAGGTGCCGTTTACGCCCCGCTCAACAGTGAGAACCTTTGTCCCATTATCCTTTGCAGTGATGTAAACAAATTCGCCGGACTGGAAACGGGCCAGGTAGGGAACATTGATCCCAGAACAGTCCTCGCTTACCGTAATTGATGTGGAGACCCCGTCCACGCCAATCGACAGAGTGAAACTCTGACTATCGACGGGAAATCCCAAAAAGGTATTTTCGTCGTCAATCGAAACGGGGAAATTGATAGTTGTCGGTATGGTCATTACGCTCCTCCAAAGGCTTGGATCGTCGCTTCTGTCTCCGTGGCTCCGTCCTTATAACGGCCCATGAGATTTCCGCTGTCGTCCAACCAGATGATTAAAGTCTGGTCCACATAGTTCGGGGCAACCGTGCGCGGTGTAAAAGTCACACGGTCTACGCGAAGACCATTATCATTAATGATCAGATTTCCTTCGTCGGTCTGGATTTCGAGACCCGAATTATAGGTGTAGATAAAATGTCGGTTGGCATCGCCAATCGCAACACCATATTCAGTTTCGCCTATTCCCAGAAAGCCGCGCACCAGACCAAACCTGGCTACGTCTGCAATCTGATATGGATGCGGGCCGAAGCGACGGGCTACACCAAAGTAGGGGCCATAGTCCCTGGACCCCTCCAGTGTCAGGAAGCCACCCAATGCAGCATACGGGCCACCTCCGAAAAGTTCCTCGCCAAACTGGATCTCGCCAAACAAAGGCACTGGGTCAGGCCAGGTGGCTGCACCGGTTGAATGAATGGATGTACCCGCCATGATGTCATGAGCTGTCATGCCGTCCGCCGCGCGCATCACTGGATATTCATACCCATCTGCGGTGTGAGTGTATTCGCCGGTTACCTGCATCCACTCTTTTGTCCCCGCAGACGGAACAACATACAGAAGATCGTGCATCTCAAAAACCGGATCTGTCAGGGTAATCATGGTGTCGACGCTGTCCGCATCAATCGCAAATGTTGTTCCGTCAGTAATTCGCTGGCGCCCGGCAATGACTGAAACCTCTTCTGTCTTGAACACGGAGGCAACGATCTCGCCCCGGATCGTGACATCGTTGAATTCAGCCCAGCCACTCTGGTCAATCTTCCATCCGGCAATCCCCGACGCATAGTTGGTGCTCTCCAACTCTGTTGCAACATGCGCATTTTCCAGCCAGACCTCGCCAGTGCTTTTCACACGGAATGGAGCCGTAGCTGGCGTGGCACTGCCAACCCAAAAGGCGTAGTCATCCAGGTCAATTGAACTCAGTACAGCGATATCGTCGCCTGTACCTACTGTGATCTGGCCCGATGGATCAAGGTCTATGTTGTTCTTGGTGAGCTTATCTGCTTCAATGTCCCAACCGGCGATCTGGCCGGCGGTGGCATACAGCTCGCCAGTTTTCGACACCGAAAACGTAGATGCTTCCGGGGTCAGGGCGCCAGCCCAGATACGGTAAACCGGGTGGGTGCTGTCGAGCTTGATGACATCCGCACCCTCACCAAGAGACAACTGCCCATCAGCATGAATGAAGGTGTCGTTCTTGAAAATGGCCCCATCCGTATCAACCTGCCAACCGGCGCGTTCCAGACTGTCCTTGTGCGTGTGCCCCTCTACGGAGGGCGTGAATGCGAGGTGCCACTGCTGCAGCGAGCCCGCCTTAATCCGAAGGCCGAAGGCAGAATGTTCAATGGTGTCATCGTCCACCTCGACATCGGATGATGCACCAGCGGTGGATACGATCGTCTGCGCTTGACTGGTTGAAGTTGCCAGCGCGATGGGGCGCCCGTTCTCCCAGCGGAGTGATACTTCCTGACCGACTGCCAGACTGGAGGCGGAGCCAATCACCGCGACATTGCGGATAACATTGGCTGAGCCGCTGATCCGTAAATCCACCCGGTCTCCGTCAATGGCGAAGACAATCCCGGAAGACGCTTCATACGCTTCCCTCCGGGCAAGAACCTGTTGAACGATGGCAGTGATGTTGGCGTTAAGACCCCTCGGCATCTCGCGCTCCTATCTCCATGTCGAAGGTCACACGGTCTGACGCAATATCCATCCCGAACTGGACCTCATCCACGATCACGGAAACATCTCCATCTGGCAGTGACAGAACAATCTGATCGTTGGGTTCAATGCGGGGATCGGCAAATCCGACCGGCGCATAGTTGCTGGTGCGGCTGGCTGCCTCAAGCAGCACCTTGCGTGCTTCTTCGTAGCTCTCCCAGGCGTCATTGGCTTCCATGGCATTGATGAGCTTGAACAGGTTGCCCTCTTCCCGGAGGAGATCGTAGTCAACGTATTCGGCTACGTTGTAGCCCTCTGCCCTCACGCGGGATGCGGCAGCCCCATCAGACTGGATATCATTCGACGCGATCAGTACATCCCCCACATCATAGGCAGCGGGCCTGGACCGGAAGACTTTCAGGGCACCGGTTTGGCTGTCGTGGTAATAGATACGCCGCTGCCCAATCATGTCTGCGAGAAGCTGGGCGCCTCGCTGACCCATATCAAAGATGTAGTTATCCTTGCGGCGGTCCAGGTCGGACCAGTTCGGCGTAACAGTAGCCGCCCCGTATACAATCATCCCGGCGTACTCGCCATCAGCCCAGGTAGCGTCGTGGAAGGTGTAGGCATAGCGCCCGCTGACCCAGACTGAGAAGGCATCGTCCTGGCCTGATATGCGCACCTCACCGGCAAATGAGAAGCCCGGTGCAAACTCCTCCAGCATGATCCAGGTTCCGAGCGTGTTGATGTAGAACCTGAGCTTGTTCTCCCAAGTCAGCGTAATCATGTAGCCCTGGTCCAGGTCTGCAATCGCTGGTTCCTGAGCCGTTGCCCGGCAGATCACACCGACTTCCTGCGAAGATGAGAGGGTGGGTGCGTTAAATCTGGCGATGAAATTCTTGCGACCGGGGAGGTAGGACGGTGCTCCCCACGTACCTGCAGTGGAGGAGACTGCCGTTTCTAAAGCCTGATCGAATTCGAAATCCTGCACGCCAGCCTTGGTTCCGAGTTCCCTGATGATGTCCTCCATCATCATGTCGGGTTCCGTGGAGTAGAACTGAACGAGGTCGGTCTGGACCGATGCATCGCGGTAAACAGATACCTCTGTCTCGCCGTGGGAAGTGCTCAAAGTACCATCGACGCCGCGCTCTGAAACAAGGAGGGAGGGCCACATCCTGAAAACTGTACCGGCGCCGATGATCCCGCTGGGATTTTCCTGAACGAAGATGCGGCTCAGGTTCGATGTTGCCCAGCTGCCATGACCGCTCAGGCCAGCATAATCCTGCCACTTCTCCGGCGCTTCATACTCCTGGTTCGGAACCCACTGGTTCGGGGCCTGCCAGTCATAGTCCGTAACTGTGAATACGGAGCCCTTGCCGGGGCCGTCCGTGACGACCAGGGAGAAATTATTATAGGTATCCCGTTCACACGGAGAGCCGCGACCATCGAGATAAATCTCATACCCGGTGCCGGTTCTGTTGCGCCCAAGCACCTGGAATGGGACCGCAATACCTTCCACGGTGTACCACCCGTTGTTATAGGCACGAATTACCCCAGGTCTCTCAAGATTGTTGTTGTCAATTTGAACGGTCCAATAATTGGAGGCATCGTATCCGGGATGCGCCCCGGTGGATGGATTTCTCATGGTCAACATCGCGAAATAGCCCGTTGGCGAAGTCCAGACCGGATTGGTGATTGTGAACGTGACCCACGAATACGATGTGCCGACCGAGCTGTAGCTGACGCTTCCCCATGATCGAACGTACTGTTGCTGGGGGGCTTGATTATCATAGTGGTCATGTACCAGGTAACAATACAGGGGCGGGGGAGACCCGTTGCGTTTTAGCAGAAACTTGATTTCCGTAACCATCGTGAGGCCCGTTTGTTTCCAGGATGGACCGAAAAGATAGGAGGCTGATGAATTCAGGTTGCGGTCGGCCGGGATGTACGCGCCATCCCTGGCGACAATTTCCGATCCATCAAAGTAGGAGTTATTGTGAGTGGCCCTGGTAGCTGTATATCCATCCGGGTCATAAATGAGATCACCGGGGATAGGGGTGCCCGACAGGATGCCATCATAGGTGATCTTCTCCTGATTGACGACCACTGTTTCCGACGTCGGAAATGAAGCCGTACTCTCAACGGGCAGGATCATGCTGTTGCTGCTGAACCCAGGGGTCATGGAGTAGGGCGTTCGATTGCGAATGTACAGCCCACCACGACCGAAGGCTTCCCGTTTCCAGGGGAGATAGTCCTCTTCATCGAACACCATGGAAATCACCGAAGTCCATGTCGTTGTGCTGTCCAGCCGGTAGAAGACACGGATCAATCCATCCTGGAATGTCATCATCAGCCAGTGCCAGGTATCATCCGGGATTGAAAGGGAAGCGCTGGTCAGCAGGGTCATCACTCCGTCATCCCAGTAATACAAACCGATACCGGCGCCGCCGCTGTGCTGATCGTCACCCCAGATTGCGAGGAGACCATTGTGCCCAATCTCCGCCTCAGTGTTGTAGTAATAGTTGAGCGCAACGCCGTACAGCGGAGAGAAATCATCGGCAGTGGGCTTCTGGAATTTCGCTCTCATCAGGCCGCCGCGGGACGCCTTGGCGCTCATATACAGCACGCCATCCACGTTCAGGTCTTCCAGCTCCAGCGGTCCCGCGTCCGCCTCGTCCCAAAGCCCGGTCACACGGATGACATTCTCCAGCTCTCCGGGATGAGCAGACAGCTTGGCCTGCGACCAGTAGTCGTAGTTCTGATCGCTCTCCCACATCGAGAGTTTCTTGATCGCAGAGGAGCGACCGGATAGAAGCAGCTCCTGGCGATCCATATCATCCGTGGCAGTCACCGTATCGAGGGAGACCGTTGCCATTGTTGCCCATGCTCCGTTGATGTTGATCTCAAGAAGGGCTTCCGCATTCCTGCGGATCATGGCATCTTCTTCCGAGCGCGCCAGGGACGCAGAGAACTGCCCGGATGTATTCCCGGCACACCCCAGGGACCAGCTGTGCAGATCGTTCACCACGACCTTGTGGTCCGGGTGATCGTATCCAACCAGCATGGTCGCATCTGCTTCGCTGACCGTATTGATGCCCACGTAGAACAGCATGCTGTCAATCAGGAACATCTTCCCGCCGATATCCTCCTGGCTGACAAACAAATCACGTCCCATGGTGTAGTGGTCCGGCCCGAAGGTGTAGATATCAAAGGCGACCGGGACGTCGTATTCCGTCTGCCGGGACAACCTTCCGGTGATAACAACCTTGCCGTCAATCACACTGGCATACGCCATGCGGAAGTAGGAGGTTTCATCAACCACATCGAGCGGGATGACATACGAGGTGTCGCTCCAGATACCCTCGTAATACTTGAGGGTCAGCAGCCTGCCATCATTCTGGTCTGCTGCGTAGAGGTGATCCTCGCCATTCAGGGTTACAGCATCGAAATACTGGGCGGTGACAACATTGCCATAGATACGGCCCTGCCACTCCGTCTCGGCGCCGGCGCTGGTGAGGCGAACAATCCTGCCCCATCCCTGATCGAGGAAATGGATGTAGCACACACTGGTGCTGACCGGCGCCAGGGTCACGGTGTAAGCAGCGTAGGAGCTCGTGACGAGGACGGGAGAACCGGACGGGTAATCCCAGTAATAGATGTCGCCAATGCTGTCCTGATACCAAATCCTGTCACCCTCAACACCCGGCCTGCTGGAGACTGCCAGGGAAATGGAAGCATCTGCCCAATCCGGGTACAGAATGGAGGAGGGATCGGTGATGTCCTGCGTATACAATGCGTTGGAATAGTTCACAACCCGGAGGATGCCGGTGCCGGATGGGGCGGCGTCGGCAGTTGACGGGTCGGCCAGGCCGAGGCTGTCCGCGAGCACACGCTCGGTGAAGACCAGGCGGTTATCCCGAAACGTGAGCCGGGCAGAAATGGAGCGTGAGTTTTCGACGTCGGAAAGAAAACCAACCGGCAGTGTTCGCATACTACGCCTCCAGTACCCGCACAGGGACGTGCCATTCATTGGAGCTGGCGTCCCACATGGGAGACATGGACGCCGGGTTGAAGGGCCCAAGCACATGAACGTTGACAGCCGTAGAGCTGTCGTGGGCAGTGAAGGTTACAGCAGTCCGCTTGGCGAGGGTGGTCTTCAGGTCGCTGACGGTGCCCCATCCTGTCCCCGGTGATGTAACCGGCGCAATGATCGACCCGGTGTAGCCGACAATCAGTCCAGGGCCATAGGTGACATCCATCTCCCCGCTGAGGGTGATGCGGTCGGTCGCTGGCTTGAGCCATACCGGGGCCCAGTCCTTGGATGAAGTCATGTACTTCTTGCTGTCCAGGGTAATGTAATTGTTCATCAGTCGAGCATCCCAATCATGCGGGTGATAGCCCACACCCGAGCAACGTTCGTCTTATTCAGTTTGGCAGCCAGGTCTTCCATCGCGGCTGCGACCTGAATGGCCTTGTCGTATCTCGAAATCTGCTCCATATACCCGGTCATCTTGCCGAAGCTGTCGTTGACCATCTTGGCGCCGTCATCCAGCTCCTTCATCTCGCTTGCGAGCCCGGCAGAGATACCGGCCATCTGCAGGGAACGTTCGAGGCTTTCCGCCTGGTGCTGCCGCTGCAGGGCGATGATCTGGTCCTGCAGTTTGAACTGCTCCTCGTATTCGCTCTTCTGGCGCTTGAGGTTCTCCTTCTCCATCTCGTAGAATGTTTCACGCTGCTGAACCTGCAGGCTGAACCGCTCCTGTTCAAGAGACATGAGCTCCGTCTGGTACGTTACCGACTTCTGATAGTGCTCATCTTCCATCGCCCACAGCTGCTCTTGCCGTGAGCGGGTTTCGTCCAGATGCTCTCCTTCAAGGTTCTGGGTCAGGGTTGTGCGTTCCCGCTGCCTGACAAGCTGCCGGCGCTCCCGCCCGGAACTGAGCCGGATCGCCTCGTTGATATCATCCAGAGCCCAGCTGTTATTAAGGCTGGTCATCTGGTCCTGATACTGCCAGTCTTCCCGTGTCCACTGCCGGCTCTGAAGCTGCTGTGTGCGTTGATGGCTGAGTGAGTACCGCTGCCAGTCATGGCTGGCAGCCATCTGCCGCTCGGAGATCTCTTCCCCGCGCAGGGCAAATTGATTGGAGGTTTGCGCTCTGCGGGCGTTGTAGGCAAAGTCCGCCTGCTGATGACGGTATCCCATGGTGCGCTGTTCATCTTCCAGCCACCACAGCGACCCGCGACCGGGGTTGTCCCAGCTGCCCGATCCCCAGTAATACGCCATGTCTGCCCGGACACCCTGGGCCTGTAGCCCGGCCTGAGCAGCCTGAGCCTGGTAGCGTCGGTCCGAGCCCCACTGATCCACAGCCTCCCAGCCGGTGTATCCCCGATAACCACCCACCAGGGCTTCCATCGCTCCGCCGGGGAGAGTTACACCGCCGCCGCGGAAAAACATCTCTGTCAGTTGACGGGGATCGGTCATGCCGGAGGCGCTGGCCTGCACGAGCTGGCCGAACCTCATTCCTGCTCCGGGCGTTCCTGCCTGAGCGTTTGCCATGCCCATGTCGAGGAACCCGGACCAGTCCGTCTGGAACAGGGGCGCACCATAGATGTCCTGGAACCTATACTGCGAGCCGAGCATGCCCTGGTGTGAGGCATAGGACATCGCTCCCAGATCCCCTGCGGCAATCTGTGCAGTCAGGGCTGTCTGACTGTAATTCATCCCGGTTGTCAGGCTGAAGCCGGCAGCATAGCCACCGGCACCAAACAGGTCCCCCAGAGTACCCATGGTGGAATAACGCAGGCTGGCTGTGCCAGCCGGCTGCTGAGCCAGGGCAGCCCCTAACGACATGGCACCGCGTTGCTCCAGGCCGCCAGCAACCATGGCCCCGATATAGGTGTTGGCCCGTTGAGCCTGCGCGCCGGTTTCAAAACGTTCGGCATACCGGGAGAGTTCTTCTGTGCCAACCACATCCCGGCTTACATTCTGGCGCAGCATGGAGGTCCGGCTGGCTGTGTCCCCGGCAGTGGAGAGAGCCCTCGTACGGGAAGGAACGTCCATGCCTGCAAACCGGGACATGGCTTCCCAGGAGCCGTCTGTCCCCGGAGCATATCCAAGACTGGTTCCGTAGCCGAGGGCCTGGCTGAGCATCTGATCGAGGCCGGTCCCGCTTCGGTTGGCGGCCTCCGTCAGGGCTTCCAGAATATCCGGTGCAGTCTGGTTGCCCAATACGGTTCGGGACAGATCCCCTTCAACCCCCGTCGCTCCAAGGAACCCCGCGACCAGATCTTCCGCTTCTTTCTGCTTCATCCCAGACAGTTGGGAAACCCGATCGGCCACATCATTCATCTGGTCGATATCCAGGCGTCCACCACTGGCAATCTGGGAACGATACTCCTCAACGAGCCCTGCCATATTGGTTCCGGGTTGGGCCAGGTACTGCATGAGATCCCGGTTGTATCCCACAAAGAGGCCCTTGTCACCGGTATACCAGGTGGCGGCCGCATGATAGTCCGCCAGCCCGTTAATCATTCCGGTCCAGGACACGTCGGACCCGGTGGCAGCATTGTAGATTTCCATGCCAACCGTCCCGGCAGCCAGGGCGCCTCCGGCAATCAGTCCGATCGGACCGGCAGCAGCCAGGCCTGGAACCACACCGGGGATGCCGGCCGCGGCCAGCTGACCGGCAATCGCCAGGCCGCCCCCAATCCCGCCGGCTGCGGCCATGCGTCCCAGCGCAGGACTTTGGGTCATGGGCTGGGAGATCCGGCCAAAACCGCCGACAACATCAAATGCACCCTGTCCGAGCCAGTCCGACAGGACCCCGGCGCGATACCCCTGACCACCCGCTGAGGCACCGAAGTCAACCCCGCCTGCAACACGTTCCAGGGGCAGCTGCCCTTCCCCGTAGGCAGCCATATCCTGCATGGCTGGCTGGGCCAGCATCTGCCAGGTGCGTTTCATGTAATACAGGGTCTGCATGGCACGACCAAGCGGATGTCCAAACAGGGACAAGGGTCCGCGTACATCATCTGCGCCGGCGCGTACTTCATACATCTGGTCCCCGGTGTCGCCGCCGCCGTAGAACCCACCCAGTTTGTTGACCTGCTTCCAGCCGCCCACGGCGTGGACGCCATGCAAAATATCTTCCCGCAGGGTTTCTGGCAGCGCGCCGGGAGTTTCGGTCAGCTTGCGCAGTGCAGACGCTGCCATTCTTTGTGGGGTATATGCCTGATCCCCGAAGTCTTTGACGCTTTCTTCGTCGGCAATGTCCTTGAGCATGCCCGTGACCATTTCCCTGGCCTGGACCACGGTTTTATTCAGCTGGCGTTTGGCAAGGGATTGTTCAGCAGGATCTTTGATCGCTTCTTCCAGATGGGCAATCTGCTGATCAGACCACTCACGGATGAAATCCGTCATGCGCTTGTTGAGGTTGGCAAAGACTGCCATTTTACTGCCACCAACGGGCATGTTGGTGGCGTAGGTCAGCGCGCCGCGGGCGACATCACTGGCTTCAGACATTTCATCCCGAGACAGGGAAATCTCTCCTGTTCCAGGGATGTGCCATTGGCCTGTTTCGGCGCGGTACAGGCCAAGGTTTGCGTGGCTGGCTTTGTTCGGATGCTTCGCAGCATGCCGCTCCCAACCACGCGGGGTGAACTCATCCGAAAGCCTGTCTCGGATGTTTCCGACAAACTGGCGCGGGTCCGGCCGATGGCCGCCCGTGCCGCGGAACCGGCTGCTGCTTTCCAGCCACTCCTGCATCTGCTGGCGGGCTCGCTGTCCATGTGCCGCGATGCGCTGCTGTTCCTCTTCGGTCATGGGGACCGGGGACGGATCAGGATGTCCGGGGGCAGAGGCTCCGCTTTCGTGTGGAGACCCTTCCTCCTCGTCGTGCCAGAAACCACTTTCCGGAGCCAGGGGAGGTCCGGGGGGCTTGCCGCCGCCGGAACCCCCGGATGCACCCCCGGAAACCGGTACGGGAGACGTCCCAGCGGACCCACCGCCGGCAGAAGCAGGGACCGGTGTTTGGGTTCGTTCCGGAGCAGAACGAATGATTCTTTGAGAGCGAACCGGGGATCGATGACCTGGATAGGACAGAGGCAACCCCGCTTGCTGTCGATGCCATTCGTCTTCACTGAGATGCCCGGTTTGATACCCTGTACCTTCCTCAGCAGCTATCGACACTTCTTCTTCGAGGGCGTCCTGCCAGTACCAACGCGCAGCATCATCCATATCCTTCTGCCTTATGACAATGCCCTTTTCATTGGCAATGAAGGTGTCAGGGGTCCTCTCCTGTGCATCGGTACCATCGAGCAACCGCATGGCACGCGCCTGTTTCGCTGTCACCAGCTGGGTGCCGGTCCTTCGAACGGCCAGGGCGGTCCGGCGGGCGGTACGCGTTTCGTTTTCCACCCGCATTTCTTCGAGCCGGGCCTGTGCAGCCTGCATGGATGGGGAGGTGGGGTACCGCAGTTTTCCAATCACAATATTGTGCTGGGCATTGCGATGCCGGACCCGTTCGGCTGCCCGAGCCTGGGCAGTGCGGAAGGGAGCATCGTCATTCAGCCTGGGCCAGCGCCCGGATGCCATCCGGCGCTGCAGAGCCCGGTGGTAGGTGCGCGGGATGGTTCCCTGGGCGGGGTTGGCAGACAGGGCGTCCGCGAGCATCTCGCCTGAACCCATCCGGCGTTTTCCCTCCTCATCCCTGCTCAGCATGGGGTCGTCGCGCGGATCATCCTTTTCAAGTGTGGCAACCGGGTGGGAGACCACATACGGATCACCGGCGCCGCCATCCTGCACGGAGACAGGCCCCGGCAAGCCGTATTCCTGATAATCATCAACGACCGCGCGGCCATCCGGAAAAAAGGAACGCCGGGGGCCTGCCGCTGAGACTTCATCCGTGGGTAACTGGCCCGTCTCCTGGGCCTCGCGCATGTCCCGCTGCCATGCATAAAAATCGTTGCGCAGGACGCCAATCTGTTTATGGATGTCCCACCCCTTTTGCATCCGGTTTCCAACCCGGTAGCTGGCATCGTTCCGGAAATACCCCGGTTCCTCTGCTTCCATTTCCAGTTGAGGGTACAAATTCATGATGCGCTGCATGAGGGTCCTGGCAGCAGGCGACTGGCCGCGCGCATACCCTTGTTCGCTTCGTCGCTGGATATCTCCACCCAGATGCTGCAGATCGCTCAAGGCGTTGTCGTACCACTGGTCCGATCGCACTCGTCTTGCGCCGGCATGCTCGCCGCGGATCGTTTCCTGATACCAGTTGACGAACATGTCTTCCAGGCCGGTTTCCCCATTCCTGGCCATCTGGAGCATGGCAGAAGCACGCGGGTCTCCGGCGGCAGCGGCCCTGGACAGAATGGACTGACGCTGGGTGTCTGAAAAGCGCGGGCGCGGCAGGTTGGTGGTGCTCACACCGAGGTCCAACGATCCAGGAGCGACGTCCAGCTGGCCGGTGGTCTCGTTCAGGGATGTGATTGGTCCGTGGTAGACATGATGCGACAGATTGGCAAGATCGTCTGGTTGCCTTGCCAGTGTCTCTTCCAATCTGTCCATGTTGTCCGGTTCGGAACCGAGCTTGAAATCCGGCTGGATGCCCAGGGAGAACTCGTGAGCCGTGTGAAGAATGACACCGATTGCATCCGACAGCCGTTTCCCGGAGGCGTAGCGCACGCCTCTGAAGCCGTAGTGCGCCATGGAGATGGGGTACAGCCCTTCCGGATCGAGCTGTCGGTCTGAGTAGGCCCTGAAATATCCTTTCAGCGCGTTGAAATCGTTGCGGTGCAAATGGGTTTGCTGCGCCCACAGATGAGGCATGCTGGGGTTCATGATCGGTGCTGTGAGCCCATGTCCCTGTTCAGGCCACCAGTCCAGTCCCCTGGACCGGTCATAGTGGGTGAAGTTTTCTGTAACCCGGTCAATCTGGGTATACAACTCTTCCGAAGGCACATGGACCACTTTCCCGGTATCTGGAAACGTCAAGGGATACCGGGTGCCGTACTGCAGCTCCCCGGTCTGACGCATCTGGATGTAGGAACTGAGCTCCGGAGGGAGATTCCCGACAGGATCTCCAGCACCAACCGTAGCCATCGTGCCGTGCAGGAGCTCCTCTGCGAAGGCGGTTTCCCCCTCTTCGTTCGTATACTCAAAGGAGGAGAACACCATCGGGTTGAAATCCTTGCGATCGCCGCGTTCCTCAGCTTTCAGCGCAGCCAGGCCGCGATCGGCCAGGAAGGTGAAGGGCATGCCTCCGCCGCGTTTGAAATCGTAGTCGAAAACCGCACCGAAGACGCCCATGTGCTGTGTGCCCTGTGCGTGCCGGCTGCCGTAGAAAAACGTGGAGAGGGCGTTTTCCCAGTTACTGCCCTGCTTGCCGGCCACCTGAGCAGCATATGGACCCAGGCTTTCGATGATCCGGTTCATGGCGGCCTGGACGCTGGTGGGGGGCTCCCCCCAGCCCTTATCCCAATAGGTATCGAGGTCCACGCGGGTCTTCATCAGGGCCGGGAAGTCGGTATTCGGAAACGCTTGGCGGGTGTTTTGGATCCCCCGGATCAGGGCTTTGTAGTAGGAAGACGAAGAGGGTCCGTCATACTGCAGGGCAGCAGACAGCGCGCGGGCATGATCCAGCTTGGAATAGGGATCATACCGGGTCGGGGAGCTGTCCTCGTAACCGCGGTTTTCAAGGAAAGCCCGTTTGGATTTGCTCCGTCTTGCCATGGTGTGTGCTCTGTGGGGAATAGGGGGATGAGAGGTGGGAGGCGATCACCTCACATCCCCTTTGAATACCTTGTCCTGAAAGTCCTGCTGCAGGGCCAGCTCTGCCATGCCTTCCCGGACCCACCGGCGCAAATACCGTTCAAAAAAGACAGGCCGGTCCAGCAGCCCTACCGAGAAGATGTCGTGCCCAGTATTGTTCGCCTCCAGTACCAGGGAAATGTAGAAATTCAGTACCGGATCATCTTCACGATAGGTGACGATGTAGTCCTTGACGTACTCTTCCAGGTCCCCTAATCGTCCCGAACTGCTTTTGGGTCGCCGTCTCCGATTTCCGCACGGGGAGCAATCTGGTAACCCCAACCGGGGACATGCTCGCCCATGGCCTGCCAGATCTCCATGATCATCTCATGCGGCATGGCCTGCAGGATCAGTTCGATTTTCTCAAGGGACAGTCCTTCTGCGATCAGGGGTTTTCCGCCCTCTTCAACCGGTGCATCCTCTTTTACTGGGATCGTAGTTCCGGCGAAGGTCAGCGAAATTTCACGATGCGCCATTTCCAGCCAGGAAGGAGGCGTAAGGCCGCGGTCGGGCTGAAGCTGGGCCCGGTTCATAAACTGAAGCATTTTCAGTTCATCTCCGGAAGTGGGGGCTCGAAAACGCCAGGTCCATTCCGGCATTTTCCTGAAGTGATAGGTAAACGGTTCGAGTACAGCATACTGTCCGAAATTCATGGAGGGCCTCCAGGGAGAATGGAAGAGAGGAGCAGGGGCGCCCCTCTCTGTTTTCGACGTCAAAAAGCTAATAGCTCTCATCCTGATTGATCAGGGTGCAGGTAAGGGGGTCCCCGGCGCTGACATTCTTGACCAGGCCGGTCAGGTTGAGGACCAGCTGCCGTCCGGCGCGGATGCCAATCGGAGATGCCGCCCACTGGACATTGTTCTCGCTGGAGTTGGCCGTGATGCTGAGCCGGTAGGGTGTTCCCTCCGCTGCTTCCTGCGGGCTGTCGAAGCGCAGCAGGATATCGCCTTCTTCATACAGCTCGGCAGCCCAGGCGGTCACCGCGCCGGCCCCGTCATACATCATCTTGTTATACAGGGTCGCATCGTCCACTTTCACATTGAGGGAAAACGCCACCGAACGCTGATTGATATCAAACGCATCCGGTACGTAGGAACCAACAATCCACTGTTCATCCAGGGGGATGTTCAATCCGAAGTTGACGCTGCCGGAGAGAACCTTCAGGCTGGAGCCGCTGGGAAGCTGGATGCTCGAAACTGGTGCCAGGAACTGTGGGCCATCATCCACCAGGGCCGCAGCACCCCAGGTTGTCATGGAGACACCGGGGGTAGGCAGGCCGCCCATGAATGCAGCAGCGCCTTCCAGAAAGCGGGCTCCGGCAAAGTTCAGACCTAACGCTGCAACGCGGGCATCCTGATACTGTTCACCCCATTTCCCTCCGGGTGCATGCCGGATGGTCCAATAGGGCGCATCAAATGGATCGGTCGGTATGGTGAAGGTATGCTGCCAGGCATCCACGAGGCCCAGCGAGATCGTGTCGTCTTCGGTCACACGAACCGGCAGCCCAACCTCCGTGATGGTCTTGAATACCTGAGTGCCGGCAATGGCTTCGGTGTCTTCATCAAAGATGAAATTCTCCGTAGCAGGTGCATCGGCTGCATCGGTGCCGGTCACCACGACCGTGCCGGAGAAGCTCAGCCCCGCAGGGCCGGGAACAACGACGACAATGGAAGGGGTCACGGGCGACGTAAGTCCTGTCGTGATGGTCTGGGTGCTGGTGGTGAGAACTGTCTCCTCCAGGACAGCTTCGGCATCTGCGTGGGCCATGCTTGTGCTGACCTGACCCAGTGCTCCATACAGCAGCGAGCCCAGCGTGGAGGGACGCGGGATAAGGTCCAGACCTCCACCCGATGTCACGCCTGCCTTGACCATCCCGCGGGACATGGCCCCGCCGCCGACTTCCATGTCCAGCGGCAGCAGCATGTTGTTGGGACTGACGCTGCTCTGCCGGAAGAGAAAATACTTGAAATCCGCATCGGTAGTATTCGGGGTCCCCTTCGCGCTTTGCCTGGCGATCCCGAGAAAGGTTCCTTCTGCACTAGCCATCATATACTCCTGTCAAGGTTGTCCAGATGTCAAACCGGAATTTCATCTGAAAGTCGTAGCTATCCGGCGGTCCACCGCCCTGCAGCATCTCCACTTCCAGATCTTCCGAGGTGATGCCCCGGCTGACATATTCATTTCCGGACTGAACCCCGGTAAAAAGATCGCTCAACAGCGCAAGTTCGATCCGGGATTTCAAGGTTGATGCAATCGAACGCGCTTCCTCCAGACTTTCCATTGTATCGACCAGCAACGCTCTCGCTTTCACAGAAAACTTTCTCGACCACGTTACCGATCCGCCGCACTCGGAAAAGACGATCTCGTCAACCCATTCAGTACCACCGAGGGCATCGGGATCGTTTTCGTGCACTTTGATCGTGATGCGTCCGTCGGCCGGGTCCGGTTCTCCATCCAGGGTTCCGATCTTGACAATGCTCACCCTGGCCGGGTCATCCAGTTCAATCTGTGTTATCAGTCGATCCGTCAGCCGTGATTGCAGGTGACGGGTGATCTCCAGATTAATCCCGTTCATCGGTTTCTCCGGTTGCGCACCTGGAGATAGAAACCCGTTCCGCCTACGCGTTCAGAAATTTTGGCGTAGTAGTCCTCCATAAGATTGGCAACTTCCGGTTCCAGGGGGTTATCCTGCCGGGTGGAGGTGCCGCCCTGATTGCGGTTTTTGAACCGGTCCAGGGCACTCTGCCGACTGCGCATTTGCTCATACACCTTCGCCTTGACGTACAACCGAATGATCTCCGCGTCCATGTCCGGGAACGTCATTTCAAAGGTAGTCTCTGCGGTGGAGGCGGGGACCAGGTGATTGGCTGCATAGGTAAGCCAGACCGGATCTTCAGAACTGGCGCCCCACAGGATCAGCTGAGCACCCTGTCGGTAGTAATATCGCTTGGATAATCCCGCTGGAACACGGGTGCCGGGCTGTGGACTGCGCTCCAGTAAGTACGTGTCCTGCGGGCTTTCCACATAGATAATGTCCAGCAGCTCCGCGGGGAGGGGAGTGACCCCCTCCACCACGGATAGTTCTTCGCGCAGCACAATGCGCGGTACATAGCTGGAATAGTCCCTGAGCGCGTCCCGGACATAGAGCAGCAGCAGGGCATCGCTCCAGCGCGGGGTCGCGCTGTCATCACGAATGTCTGTTCTGATCTCAGCCAGAAACTGCGCCCAGGTGGTCATCGCTGTTCCTTACACTCAGGTGTTACTGCCGCCGCTTTCCACGACTTCAATCCATTCCGGCCGGTACTGCTGGAATTTCAGGAAACCTCTCCAGCTGAAGCGATTGATCATGCCCAGGTCGTCAAACTTGGGCAGGATCATGGGGTGGGGGCGTTCACCCACACCGTAGACGATGGATGGACCGCCCATGAAGCCGGTGGCGTGAATGGTCACAGCCCTGGTTACATAGTCACCATCCGCATGTTCCTTCATCAGGGGCCGGTCAAAGGAGATGCGGTTGGCGCCGCCTGCGTTGAGCTCGACAACCCGGCGGGTTTCCTGGGTGCCGTCACTTTCCGGTACGGCGAACCCGCCATCACCATCGTCCACAGCAGCCCCTTCATAGTGGATCGTCACCATATCGCCCACGCTGAATACGGAGCTGTCTGTTACGGTGACGTAGCGGGTGGAGGTGCTCTGGCCCACGTTGTAGACCTGATCGACCACCTGTTTGGCACCCTGGCCGACGACGGTTGCGCCGTTCAGCGTGGTCTGGGCGATGACCTTGCCGTGGTTGAACATGCGCATGCGGTTGGTTTTAACATAGCGTACGGCATCCCACATGCCCGCTTCATTGGTGAAGGGGCGCCCGGTCTGGTGATAGTTCTGCACATCCAGCCAGGCAGATCCCTCGGCCTTGCGGATGTCATAGATCACTCGCGGGCTGGTGATCCCGACGATCACTTCACCGCCGCCGTCTTCGGGGCTCATCACGCCAGGGATGTCGCGCTCCTCCAGGTGCACCCGCACCAGGCCGCCGAGGTTGACGTCAAACACGTCGCTCTGCGCCAGCTCATAGCGGCTGGTGGCATCGCCGGAGAAATGCTTGTAGGCTGCCGGCGCATCCAGGATGGCGTTGCGCATCAGGATATCAAGCTCTGTCACCATGGAGGCACCGAGCTTGCCGCGGCACAGGCCGCGCAAGTCGCCGCTGGCCCAGAAGTTGACCAGCTCGTTATAGTCGGAAACCTTGATGGTGCCGCCGTGAATTTCAAGACCGATATTCACGGTCCGGCTGTCCAGATGCTGCCCGGTCAGCCAGATGGTGCTTTCGGCAACGGAGTTCCAGTTTGGTTCCGGATCGAAGACTTCAGTGTAAACGATCTGGCCGGTGTCCCGGGCGCGGAAGTCTTCCTTCATGATGGCGAACGGAACGAGAATGGACTGTGTGCGCAGCGTATCGAGCAGGACCTGCTCATAATAAGCTCGCTGCCCTGCCGGGAGAGAGCTTGAATACAGTGCGCCGCTTGCGTAGTCAGACATGGTTCATGCTCCTTCGTGAGCAGTTATTCCAGCATGCCGCTTTCAAACCAGTCATCGAGGGCCTTCTGGCGCTCTGCCGACCCCAGCGGCAGGTTGTTCACCAGCCGCTGCCAGCCATCCCTGGTGGATGGTTTCGTCGGTGTATTGTTGACCGGTCCGACCGGCGGTGTGAAGCCGGCCATCAACTGCTCTTCTCTTTGTTTGACTTTACGATCTGCGAACGATTTGAAATCGGCCATGACAGTCTTCAGGGCTTCCGGGTCTGAAACGCTCGGAATATTGTCGATGATGTCGATCAGTTCCGGCGCATCCAGCTCACGGGCGGTGGTAACTTTTGCTTTAAAGCTCCGCAGCTCCTCCAGTTCTCTGTCTTTGGCCTGCAGCTCAAGGACACGCTGCTCGATGATCTTGTCCCGTTCTCCAACAGCAGCGTCCTTTTCTACGCCGCTGGTTGACAGGTGGGCATTCAGCCGCTCGATGTCTGAGGTCTGCTGCTCAAGCTGTGCCTTGAGATCACGGTTCTCGATCGTAAGGTCCTGGATCTTTTTCACGGAGCCCTTGTAGCGGGCTTCCCAGTCCAGGTCGGGTGACACGGGTGCCTGTGTCGTTGTCGCTGGCTGCTGTTCAGGGGTTTCCTGCTGAACAGGGTCATGGACGTCTTCGGTCATGTGCTAAAGCCTCCATCGCCTGTGCTTATGCAAAGGCGATCAATGAAACGGTATCGGTGGTAGCCCAGTCAGTCGAGCCGCTGTTATCCAGCTGAACGTACGGATGATCTCCCCCTGTGATGGTCAGTTTTCCGTCCCATGCTTTCAGAGCGCCGGTTGCCGTTACCCGGACCTGTGCCAGGGCACTGTCGGGAACGAAGTCCAGGGCGAAGAACAGGTTGCCCAGGGCCACATCCGAAGCGGCAGGCACGCGGCTGGTCTGGAAGATGATGACATCGGCTGCGGCTTCTCCGTTTGCCATGGCAGCGTCGATGGTGTTGTTTGCCCCGGCCAAGGTTTCTGACAGTGCCGTCGTATTGGCTCCCACTTCGCTTCCGACCAGCAGCACCTCATTGGCGCTGATGTCGATCGCGGTGATGTCTTCGGTGCCGCTTGTGTTGATGGCGGCGATCAGGGCATCGGATGCTTCCCCTGCGGTCGGGTCAACGCCGGCAGTTGTGGTGCCCAGGGTTTCGGCGTCGAAAACATTGGTCCCTGCTGTGAAGGTCTCCGTACTGGGGATGCTGTTGCCAGCGGTGCCGCCGGCCAGTGCGGTGATCACACAGTCATCACTGGAGAAATCGGCTGCTGATACCAGCGGGTGTGGCGTATTAATTTCATCCGTGCCATTGATGGCTGCCACAATATTTACTTTCGCTGCTGCCAGGTCTGCTCCCCGGTCGATTTCCCCATCACCATTGGCTGTGCCATCCGGGACAAAGGTGTAGACCTTGGTGCCAAGGGTCATGGTATCCCCGGCAGTGGGCTGGGTATCCAGGGTCAGGGTGCCCTGTGCCTGGACCGTACTTCCGCCGGACACGTTGACCCGGATGGCGGTGGCTGCTGCCAGGCGCGCCGGGTCGTGCGTATCGAACTCGTACACATCTGTACCGATGGTGACGGTTTCGGCGTCCTGCACCGCACTGGCAATCCGGATACGGGCACTGGCGACCTGGCCTGGATTTTGAGCGATGCCGTCCGGAAGTTCTGCTGCTTCCAGATTGGCTGCGATCTGCTCCAGAAGGTAGCGGATGCCGTACGGACCGTTGGGAGCGGTTGATTGATAGGTGCCCGCGATGCTGGAAATGGTTGGCGCGTCTAATGCCATGTTCTCTTCTCCTGAACTACATACGTCCGCCCGCTTTGAACCCTTTGTCAGCTGCACCCATTCCCAAGGAGGACGGGCCTGGAATGACTGCTTGTTGTGCTACGGATGGATCATTCTGGGTTCCGGTCGGCCTTGCGATCCTTCGTATCCTGTGGTTCCAGTGTTTCCTCGCCAGGGGTGGACACTTCCGGCTTCTTGTTGAGATAGTCCTGAAACAGCTCATCTGAGAGATAGGCTCGAATGCGATCCACTTCACGGGCGCCATAGCCAAGCTCTTTGGTCGCAGTTTCCAGCGACATGGGTGGCACCGGCAGGGTCAGCAGGCGTACAACCTTGTCGACAATTGCGGCTTCGTCCTGCGGCATGATTTCCGCAAACTGTGCCACCAGTCGGCCTTCCAGTACCCGCTGTGTCGCATAGGAATTACCCAGGTTCTTTTGCCGCATGATGGCAGCCGCTTTATGGAGAATGCGGATCATGCCGGCGCCGAAATAGGCCCGGCTGCGGCGGGTGGCCCGGATCAGGGGCCACATGCGGATCTGCAACGTCCGCCCGGAGCGTTGACCGCCGCCGTCATCCTCCCCAAAGGCGATTGGAGGGGAGAAGGAAGAGGTCCGGGTCCAGTCATACAGGAAGTTGATGTAATCCAGCCCTTCCTTCGGGACCGGGTTCTTGACTTCAAGCACACCGACTTCAGGGGTTTTGTCCTGCAGGGAACGCCCCAGGTTCCAGAAGGCAAAGGCACCGACCGGGAAGTTGCGGGCGTTGAACTGCTTGGGAAGGTCCCGGCCCCAGCGGATCGGGTGCGAATTGTAGTTGACGGCTTCTCCCATGTCGGCCAGGCGCATGTTGAGCTCATCCTGCACCGTGATGATTTCCTTTGCCAGGCTGTCGCCGTACCAGTCATCCGTTCGCATGCGGGGGATGTATTCGATTGGGACAACACCCCAGGGGTTGTGACCGGAATATTCGTCAATCCGGATATCATTGAGGCGGCTTTCGTAGGTTGTTTCGGTCCAGTGCTCCACGCGGAAAACGATATCGTGGGCGTTTTCCATCTTGACCCCGTAGCGGGCTCGTGCCTGCTCCAGGGACATCGGGACGGCCAGATACGCTTCCAGCAGCCGGTCCGGATTGTCGGGGTCCCAGATCGGGTAGAAGTAATCCAGTGGCAGGCGGGACAGCCGGATTTTTGATGGCAGGGTGAGATCAAAGCTGATCTTGACCGCACAGCCCTTGTACACTTCACGATCGAGGGCCAATTCATAGCCGAGGGTCTCGAAGTGGTTATCGGTCAGGATTTGATGCGCCCATTCGATTGCTTTTTCGGTGGAGGTGTCTTCGGCAACGTCCTGGCGGGCCCGGAAGCGCATGACCATATCTTCCCATTCACCAAACAGGGCTTCCGATTGGGAGACACACAGGGTCCGAACCAGGTTCATCCCCACGGGGTAGAGCAGGGGGGGATCACCCTGGGTGTCCTCGTCCTCCACCTGGACGCGTTCATGGAACACTTCCCCGGAGAAGTAATGGTGGTATTTCTGCCGCTCGGTGAACGCCTGGTCCCACAGGAGCTGCAGGCCATCGCTGAACGGCGACATGCTGAGATCCGAATAATCGGGATAGGTCAGCATCGGTCATCCTTACTATGAATTTGCAACTCAAAAGGGGGTAGAGCCTAAATGGGGGAAAGGCAGTTTGGAACTGCTTCTGTTTGTGCAGAAGTGGTTCTACTTAATTGGGATTGTATCACAGAATGTAATAGTGGTCAACCGTATGGATTATAAATAATACAACAGTATGGATATATGGGATATGAACGGTATTTGCAATGTGAAGAGTAGTTTATGAAAACACCATTTCTGATCGCTGATAAGAAGATATGGCTCTCAAGAAGAAGTGGCAAATGGAGGAAGATGTGCTAAATTTGATGTGTTCTGAAAGATAATCACTTTCAGAGAGAAATATGAGGTGGAATTAATCGCTGCATAATTTCTGAAATTACTACCAGATGCGTCAAACTGAATAAAATCAGCAGAGTATCGAAATTGAATTTGATTTTTCTCGGCATTATTAGGGATGTGCAATGGAAAGTATGGATGTGGTTGCTGGTAATTTTGGCCGCCTAGCTGATGATTTTATGCTAGACATCATCTTGTTGAAGAAAAGGGATTTTAATAACGGATCTTTACCCTTCCTTCATGCTCACGTTATCGAATTGGCAACAAAAGCAGCTTTACTTAATTTAGAGGGGAAAACCTTGAGGCTTAATCATCGTATAATGGACATGCTTATTCACTTGGCTATTACATTAATAGAGTTGGGTCCATTGATACCTTCAGATGAAGCGTTCGAAAAGTATAGAAACCTTTGGCTTTTGGACAGAGGCATCGATAGTTACGATATTTCCCATATCCCTTCTCCTGATGTACTTGAAGAATGGGAACTTTGCTACTTTATAGAAAACATTGTTGACCTTAAATACGGATATACGAAGGATCTCCGCCTTGTTTCTATGCTTTCAATCGTCACGCCAAAATTGAATCAACGGTTTAAGCGAATGTTTAACGTTTTGAGGAAACAGTATTCGAACTCTGATGCAACTACTCAACTACTTAATAGAGGTTTACAGGTATTCGGTGATACTGATTCTAATAGGTCAGTGTTGACAGATATCTTTGCTTGAAGAAACCAATAATCAATCTTGTTAGTCGAAATAGAACAATATTCGGTAGAGTAGATAATTTTTACGGACCCTCATAAAAAAGTTGACTTTATTAATTACTTATTATTTTGGACAGATTTTTCCTAGGGATTAGAAAGGTAGGATGCAATGAAAATTCTACGATATGAATGTCATGGTAAGGGTCATACACATTGGTCTTTTACTCCCGTTGAATTCCAAAAGATGAATTTGTTAGTTGGAGATTCTGCAACAGGGAAGACTCGGTTATTGAATACTTTATTTAATCTTGGTTCCTTTGTCGCTGCAGACAAGTTTGTGCAAGGAAAGTGGGATATTACTTTTCTGCAATCAGGCATAACCTACAAGTGGGTTATTGAAACAGATGATGTAAACCCCGATGAGGATTCTAGGATAATTTTTGAGAAACTTGAGATATTGGGGAATGAGGAAAGTCAAGTTTTAGTAGATCGAAGGCCAGGAAAATTTAGGTTCAGTTCAACTGATCTTCCAAAACTTCCCGCTAGAAAGACTGCAATTTCGTTATTAAGGGAGGAGGAAGTTGTTCAGCCAATATTCAATGGATTCGAAAATATTAGGAGACGTCGATTCTTCCATGATGATTTGGCGAGATTATCTCATTTAGAGGCTGTCAGTTTAGAGCTTCATCAAAAGTTTGACAACGAACCAACTCTACGCGCTTTATACAAGACCGGGTTTGGATTGAATACTACATTGTATTTGATGGATAAGTATTTCCCAGATCTCTTCACCGAAATTGAAGAGCAATTTAAAATCGCATTCTCATTTGTTAGTGATTTCAGCTTTCGAGATTTAGCTCAAGTTTCGCCTAATGTAGCTTTCCCTTTAAATGTACCGGTTTTTTGTATTCGTGAACGAAATCAACAGGACTGGATTCCACTCCCTGATATGTCCTCTGGTATGCAAAAAATCCTCCTAATTCTTACTGATATTTATTCTGCTCCGGATGATTCCATCTATATCATCGATGAGTATGAGAATTCACTTGGAATTAGTGCTATTGATTTTTTTCCTGATTTCATTCTTCGTCTTGAGAAACAAATTCAATTCTTTGTCACGAGTCATCATCCTTACATTATTAATGACATTCCTTCTCGGAACTGGTACTTATTCCATAGGAAAGGTACCGATATTCAAATATTGTATGGTGAAGAGCTTGAGGGTAGGTTTGGAAAATCTAAGCAAGAAGCGTTTATTCAGCTTATTAATGATCCTTTCTATACTGACGGTGTTGAATGAATATCTATGTTGTGGTTGAGGGGGTAACTGAGCAGAAGGTTTATAAACATTGGATCCCTTTAATTAATCCGCGCCTAACTCTGAAGAACTATATCGATGAGATTAAGAATGATGATTGCTACCTCATAACGGGTGGTGGATACCCACGTTATTTTACTGTTATTGAGAATGCTATTTCTGATGTAAATTCTCACACAAATTTTGACCGGCTTGTGATATCAATAGACTCTGAAGAAATGTCGAGAGATGAAAAATACGAGGAAATCCAGTCCCACTTAGTCCAATTTCCTTGTCGAGTACCAGTTAAGATTGTGGTTCAGCATTTTTGCTTTGAGACTTGGGCTCTTGGCAATAGAAAGATAATTCGTCGAAACTCCCAATCTTCTCGATTAAGAACCTATCAAAGATTTTTCAATGTAGGAAGTCAAGACCCTGAACAATTACCGGCAATAGAAGATCTGTCAAGAGCTCAGTTTGCGAAGAAATATCTAATTGCTGCATTGAATGACAAATATAGGAATTTGACTTATTCAAAAAGCCAACCCAAAGCTTTATTACATTCCAAATATTTAGAACAGCTTCAAATTCGTTTGGACCAGACCGGACATATTCAGAGCTTTGAAAGCTTTCTTAAAGCATTTGTTTAATCACCACAGATCTTTGTTTGGGTCGTCTCATCTCCGGCTAACTTCACTCTGGAATCGGTCGAGGAAATGCAACGATTTGTCTGGTGGGAGACTATCTCTTTATTTAGAAAGCAGGATTTGGGACGAATAACAGCGCTTTAGTTCGAAGGGGCTGATCGCTTAACGGCTACTTTATGAGTTGAATTCCGGAATAATTCAGGAAGACAAATTTGATTCCATATTAGTGAAGGTAAGCTTGAGGGACCTCGTTCTACTCGCAGTTTCTGTTGCCTTGGCGAAGGTTATTAAAATCTTGACGAAGTGTTCGTGTGCTATAGACTCCCTAAAAAGGGGAGGATTTTTTTGATAATCCAATCGAGCAAGAGGAAAAAAATGTCTGATTTACTCGAAAAATATAGGACAAACTTGATGACTGCAGAGCAAAAAGCTCAGGATGATTACGATAAAAACCTTATCGCGTTATCGGGTGGCGCGTTAGGAATTACCTTTGCATTTATAAAAGACATTATTGGCAGCAATTCAGTAGTCAATCCCAATTACATCTTAGTGGCTTGGATTTTATGGGCTATAAGCATTTCTATTGTTTTATTATCCTTCTACTCCAGCAATTGGGCATTGAGGAAGGCGATTAAGCAAGTTGATATAGAAAAAATTTATGATAATCATCCTGGTGGATGGCAGGATATTCTCACAGGCATTTTGAATGCATTAGGCGGTATTTTATTTGTAGTGGGCGTAATTTTCGCTGCAATTTTTACACACTCAAACCTTTAGGAGTAAAAATGTTACTCAGAAGGAAACCAAATGCAATATTTCTGGAGGAAAAGAAAACCGGTACTCCTGATAAAAAAATCGGTAGTGGCAATGACGCAATAAAAGGTCAACGGGTCCCAGCCCCACCGCCCGAAAAACCGAAACCTAGGCCAAGCAAGCCAAAATAATGGCTGGGTGAACAATCAACTTTCGCATAACAACATACCAAGGAATTGTCTCGACGATGCTTTGACTATTGGGGTTTCAGGTTTCAATATCAATTATGAGATCGTTATCTTGTATCTTTTCAGCAAGTACCAGGCATGCCAGTAACTATAACTGTTAGGTTATATTTATGAGTTTGTAAATCGGAGTGACAGCGTGAACCAAGCGAAATATTTCATCGGAACTTATCTCGATCCACTCACATTTTTAACTGAAGTCAATCTTGAAAACCCAAAAAGCGCTCACAAAATTATTAGAACAGTTGCAGTTAACTCCGATTATCGAATCCACATCACAGCAATGGGAGGATTATTCCTTCCTATCCCCGATGATCTATTAGGTCGAAGGGAGAATGATTTGGGACATCTAAATTTAGATTATCTGAACTTGCAACTCGATTTTGAACATAACTCCTGCAGACTACTGAATCGTCTAATCTGTGAGTTGACACTAAACGGATTGATTTCTGAGGCTGCTACTCCATCTCGCCTTTGTGTTGGCGAAATACATAATGGTCATGTTTCTATCCTCTACCCCTCAGTGTCTTTCAAGCCTAGCTATAATCTAGCGCCATTTGATTCAAGTCGCAAAAATGAAGAAGACGAACTTATGTGGACCTCCTTAAATTCCAGTATTGAGATCATTTATAAAGTCGCTAATTTAGATCTTGCAACCAAACTCGAATCCGTTTCTTTAAGCTTGCCTGCGTTCATCGTTACTGCTTATTCATCGTTCTCAAGATATCATCTTGACACTTCCCTCCTTAATTCTTGGATTGCATGTGAACAACTTATTGCTCATGAATGGAGGAAGTATCGTGATGAAATTGAAAATAAGAACCGGTTAAATCGATTAAAGGATACTAGAACTTACACAGCTGCTATTCAGACAGAAATATTACTTACGGCGGGTATTTTCTCTGAGGATTTGGCAGATAGACTTCACAAGGCAAGAAAGAGTAGAAATGATCTGGCTCATAATGCGGAGAATGACTATCCATCTACTAAGAACGCGATGGAGGCATTAAGAGAGCTGCTTACCTGGTTTCTTCATGAGGACATTTCAGATTATGAAGTCCCATCGAGTCCGTTATGGTTTTTTGAAAAACCTTTATTAAATATTTGAAAAGGCTCCTCTAACGTTGCCTATAGTTAGGTAGAAGGCTATCAGGATCAGACCGCACGAGTTACTTAGGAGATGGTTAAAAAATTGGGTCGAATTCCTGTTGCTGAAACTGAGTTTGGCAATAATTCCGGCACCTATACAATTAGTCTCGTCTCTATGATGTTTTCAGATTGTAGTTGAGGATCTGCAGCGGTTGACAGTTGATTGAGCTAAAGTGTCAATCTGAAAAACTTGAGTTGATGAGCTCGTGCGTCTCAGCTAAAGTTATTTAACTTACTTAGGTTCCGAGGTTCTGAAAATGGATAAATCAGATTTTCTAGTTACACTTAGGTTTTCAAAATCAAGTTCACAAAATTATCCAAAAGTTATTAGGATGTGTAAGAAATTTGATACATACACTTTTACTGAAAGCTCAAAGACAAATTCAATTGAATTTGATAGCACCCAATTCGTCGAGCATTATCAAATATTCCAAATTATCTATGAAATGATCCAAAATTGGAAAGGAACGGAAATTCTCATAAATGGAAATACTGCCTCGTCAGATCAAATACGGAACTTAAAAAATACTATGTCCTGTGCATCTGGGATGAACTACTTAGGAGCAAAGTATTGTTACATTGATCAAGATATTAAGGAAGGCTGGCAATGTAGACATCTAGTGTCCATAAATAGATATCATCATCCCACGAATTCTTGGGGTTATCGTCAGTACAATGGAAGGATTTGGTACGACTTTGGCAGTTTCAGCAACGAGAAATGGCAAATCGATAAAGAGAAGATTAAGGAAATCCTAGTTGATGAAGCAGGATCAAAGTTACTCTCATTTTGCCCGTATTTTGATGTAGATAATATAGACATAATCTTGTCTAAGTTGCCGAATGAAATCGATCCGAATACCGATGAGCAATTTGAGCTGAAGCGACAAGAAATTGACGATGGCTACACAATTGAAGAGAAAATTACAGGAATTCAACCGAAAAAGGAAGAAGTGGACAATGGATCACAACAAATTTCATTTGGAAGAATTTCATTTGAAACAGAGCTGCGCGAAAAGAGGAAACGGGATATTCCAGAGGTATCATTTGAGGATATCGGTGGTTTAGATGAGATCATCGGGACAATTAGAGAAGTAATTGAATTACCGTTGAAGCAGCCAAACCTGTTTGAATACATGAAAATTATCCCTCATAAAGGGATATTGCTTTATGGTCCTCCAGGGTGTGGCAAAACTATGATTGCCAAAGCAATTGCAAATGAAATTAATGCACACTTTATCGGTGTGAAAGGCCCTGAACTACTCAATAAGTATCATGGGCAATCTGAGAAAAATCTTCGTATGATTTTTGAAGAGGCTCAAGAATTGGAACCAGCAATAATATTCTTTGATGAAATTGATTCCATTGCTCAACAACGATCAGGTGAAGAAAACCTTAGATTAGATTCGCGTTTTGTTAATCAATTGCTATCATTAATGGACGGTCTTGAGAATTATGGGAATATTCGAGTATTGGGCTCAACCAATCGTCCAGAGTTACTAGACCAAGCATTGGTGAGACCAGGGAGGTTTGATTACCATATCGAGGTAAAGAAACCTACCAAGAAGGGCTGCTTTGATATCTTTTCTAAGTGCATATCAGGAATGCCTCTTTCACCGAATATCCATATTGAGGAATTAAGCAATCAATTACTTGGCCTTACTGGTGCCGATATCGCCTTCGTTGCTCGTGAAGGCGCATATAATTGCATTCGCAGAAGCTTTGATCTTAATTCTGCGTTGCTACAAATTGAAGAAATTGATACTACCAACTTGATGATTGATGAGGAAGATTTCTACAAAGCATTATCCAGAATTACAAATGCAAGATATTAGACGGTAAAGACTAATGCAGCAAGGCAATTCGGATGGTTACGATAGGCATAATCTATTGCCGCTGGAAACCTTGGCCTCCCAGTTTCCTCACCCCTCCCCAGGCACATCCTCCCCCATCTCCATAAGCGTCACTTCATCCGGCCCGTTATAGCCAGGTGAGGCAACCCGAACTAGCTGGACTTTATGTGCTCCATAAAGGTTTAGGGGGAACCCAACATTAGATCCCCCGTCAACACAGAAATAAATTTCTGCCAGTGTTTTATAATCCAATGCCTGATGGGGACGCTCATGATTAGGCAACAGGAGGTATGCTTAAAATCCACGGTATTCTGAATTTTCGCTTATTACTCAGTATAATGCATCCCCATAAGGATGCCTCAATAAGTGTCCAACTATATGGGTCCACTACTGATCGCTCGTGGAACTCCAACTACTAGTATTGTTAGTGTCGCTTGTGCTGCCACTTCCCCCAGCATCGCCTTCGTCAGGGTTGTTGGTTGGTTTTGCGATCAGAAATCCAAAAGCGATCTCAGAATTCTCAACAGGTATCCATTCTCTTTGAACTAAGACAGCCAGATAAAATACCCTGCCAATTCCTCCCGTGAAAGCGATCGAATATTCACCTTCTCCCTGGTTTGGACCCGATATGGGAGCGGATCGGGTGTTGAGAATCAAGTCACCATCACGATTGGTAATTTCAAAGAGCCTGAACTCATTTACGATTTCTTCAAGAAGGGCTAACTCTAAATCGCACTGCTCGATATATTCCAATATTTGATTATTGATCTCTACTTCCCAATCCCCAACATTTATGTATAGTGTTCCATCAGAATATGGATGATCTCCTTTTTCGTTTTGATACAAGATGTTTTGATCTGATAATGTGGAGACAAGCCGATTCAGATCATTAACAACCTCGGTTTTGCAGTAATCCTGAGTAGGTATTGTAGTGTGTGTAGGGGTTTGAGATGGGGTCTTGGTAGGCGTTGAGGTATTCCTGGGGGAGGGGGGGCTGGATGGTTCAGGAGCGGGTGTCTTGGTGTTTTGAATAGTAGGTGTTAGAGTGCTTATACGAAAATTACATGACGATAGGATAATACCCCAAATAGATCCAAAAAAGAGTTGTAGAAAGTTTCTTTGGGTTACTCTTTGGTTATTAGGTATGTGATCCATAATTAGTAAACTAGACACCGTAATTATTAGCCATCGCGGTAGAACTGCCGTGAAGACACACTCGATCCTAGCATGGTTCGCTCCATTGAACAACGATTTAGTGATCCAGTTCATAAATCAGCTGAAGAATTTTTTCATTTAGGGATTATTATCGCGTTTCAGCGTCTCCTCACCCCTCCCCAGGCACATCCTCCCCCATCTCCATCAACGTCACTTCATCCGGCCCGTCATAGCCAGGAACGAACGTGTCCAGTTTCTTGTCTGTGGTGTAGAAGCCTGAACATCTGTACTTGATTGAAGGTTGATTGAAGCGTCGCATCAACGGACCTTGATACCCGCAGTCCTCACAGTGAACAGGGTGGGGCGCCGTCATCGACTTTTCGACATCGAAAACCCGGCTGCACTGCGGGCAGACATAGGTGTACACCGGCATCCCTACCTCCTCGTCCTTCCCCGCCGGCCCATGGTGGTGCGCTGCTTGCGGTTACGAAAGGCACCGGCGCGGGTGTAGGCAACGTCTGCCCCCATCTCCTCCGGGAGCCAGCGGGCCAGGAACGCAATCTCGGCCAGGGTCATCACAATATCCTGGGCCAGCTTCTTGTCTTCTTCCCGTTTGTAGGTGCGCATCTGATTGATCAGGCCACGGATCACCGGCCAGCGGAAGCGGTGCCCGGTGATGCATAGAGACAGCGCATTGATCATGGCGTCCTTGTCCCGTTGAAAATTCAACCCCTCCACGACGATGCCTTCACTTTCAAAGGCCAGTTCCTCAATGGCCCGCTGCGTGCCGGTGGCATCCAGTCCCCGGAGCACAGGCTGGTACTTTTCGATAGCATACTTGAAGGAATTCAGGAAGGGCTTATACGACCCGCGCCCATACACCCAGTCAAAATACACAATGTCCCACGGTTCCCGGTCGATCCGGGCCACCAATACAACCGGTGCGTTACGTTTGGGCGGGTCCCCCATGCCGGGATCACCGGCCAGGATATAACGTCCCTGTTTTTCCGCCGGGAGTTCGAAATGCGTGATCCCGTAGCGCGGGTGTTCGATGTACCGGTAGCCGGATTGGGGTTTGCCGGTCTCTGGCCGGATGGCTTCGGTCATGAGGTCGTTCAGTTCCATGTCGGTACAGGCATCGATATGCTCCCGCGGGAACATGGTCAGGCCGTATTTGGGGAATAATCCGCGCAGCTCCACGTCGATCATCTCATCGGTATAGTCCGCCTCCATCAGGGCAACCTGCTGCGGTGTGAGGTGCGTGTTGTCATAGATGGTCGCCCGGATGGACCGGTACATCTCCAGGGCAGCCGTGGGATGGTCTTTGACGCCGCGGTTGAAGCGCTGCTCCAGCCAGGGGGCGTCGGTCGGGGAGGTGGTCACGTCCATGCGTGCCATGCGGGTGTTCCCGTCCGGGCGCTTGCCGCGCAACCGGCCGCGCAGGGTCTGCAGAGACACCCCGGCGTAATCCAGTCCGGCTTCGTCGTAATTGATGCGGTCATATTCCTGGCCGCGTATAAAGCGTGCATCCTTTCCAGCGGTACGGAAGTGGTATTCGGAATAGTTCTTGAAGAGGATGACCGGGTAGGGGCGCAGGCTGATGTCTTCTACCAGGTGGGCAAGGTGGTCGTTGGTCTCAATCCAGCCGTTGATCATTTCAAACACCAGCTCCGCCTGCGTGGAGGTAACGGAGGTGTTGAGGGCCTTGAAATGCGGGATGCTGATGCAGTCCAGGGTGTAGGATTGAGCCACGGCGGTGGTTTTTCCGGCGGCGATGCCGGCCAGGTAGGTGACGTTCGGGACCAGGATCTGGTGAAAGGCATACTGCAGCGGCATCGGCGTCTGCCCGAAATACCATTCCGACGCAGTGACACAGCCTTTGTTTTCTCTGAGTGCCAGCGGCAGCAGGGTCTGGTCAGCTTCGGTCAGAATGGGCATGGGATCTCCGGATTTCGACGTCGAAAACTACTTCCTGGTCTTGGAATACAGAAAATCATCCACAGTGGTTGTCAGCATGGTGCGCCGTTCCAGGACCGGCCAGGAGATGTCCTGTGTGAGATTGGAAAACAACCCGGCGTACCGCACGGTGATCAAGGCATCGGTCAGGCGGAAGGTTGCCTGCAGGCCGTAGGACTGGGCGAATTCCCTGATCCAGTCCAGGGCTTGTACGACATCCGGTTCCGGTCCATAGCCGTAGTAGTGATACAGGATGCCCTGCAGGGTGATATCCGGGATGGCGCCGTTTTCATGCAGCTGATGATGCTTGCGGCACAGGCAGATCACATTTTCCAACACGTCTGCTGAGGAGCGGTGGGCGCCCCAGCCCCGGATATGGGCTACATCCACGCCAGGGACACATCCATCCTGGCTCCACAATCCAACCAGGCACACACCATCGCGTTCCCGCGCTGCATCCACGATCGAGCGGTTTCTCTGCGAACCGTGTCCGCGGGAGGAAGGTTCCGGTTTGGGGACAGGCTTCATGATGGTCCTCCTCAGTTCCCTGCAGCGATACGGGCCATCAGGTACAGGATGAACAGCATGATCATGGCACCGGTGAAGATATCGTCCTGTTCATTCCGCTTCTGCATGACAACCTCCGGAAAAAACCAGCGCAGGCTGCCCCGATGAGGCCGTTCTGGGGGGAAAGGGTGAGCCCCCGTGGCGCGCCTGCGCCTTTTTGATCATCATCCCCAATGGGCCCGTCCAGTGGGTACAGGACTTCTCCCGGACGCCGGGCCGCAGCGCCGGACGGGGATCGTACTATTCAACTATTTCGCAGCGTGCTGCATTTCTTCCACGGGATGGTCTCCAGCATCCAGATCGGATGCAGATCCGGGACGGGAATTTCGTGGCAGGGCTGATAGCGTTCCTGATTGACGGGCGCCGCCAGCATTTCCTGCTTCCAGGCCCATCCAACCGGCACACCCTTTTTCTCCTGCAAATCAACCGCAATCATCAGGACAAGATCTGCCTTCAGCGGCTTGCTTTCGCGCCACTGTAAATAGCGGTACTCCAGGCGAGGTGTCAATTTGGTGGTTTTGATATCCACCCGCCAGTTCCGCCAGGTCAAATCACTGCCCCCGTCCCATCCGGTGTGGAGTTGTTCCGGCAGCCCCAACACCCTCCGGGCGATGACTTCCCCTGCTGCTCCCATGACTTCGATGTCCGGCCCGTACCGGAACACGTGGTCCGGGGTCTTGTTACGGGATAGCCGTACCTCGGCTACTTTTTCGAGGTACGGCCAATTTCCGGCGAGGTTCATCGTTCGCTCTGCACCATGCCATTCATGAGGTTGACCGCCTCTTCAATCAACCGGTCCATGAAGTCATAGTCCAGGGGGATAGCATTTTCTGTACAGTATTCGGAGAACAGCATCAGGGCTTTCTGCTTCTTCTCGCTGCCCTGCAGCTTCACCTGGTGGAATGCATCCGACTGCTCCACGTAGCGCACAATGGTGGACGCCATTCCTTTGAGAAAGGTCAGGTTTTCTCCCGAGACGTGCGTGTGCAGATAGGTGTTGATGGATTTCACCAGCATCACAAATGCAGAGGCCATTAATCCGGCGAGCAATAACCCCAAGGCATGCACAACTTCCTGTGTTAACAGATCCAACATGGCAACTCCTCTCGATTGATTAGCGTGGGGATCATCCGGTGCAGGGGGCACCAACACGGGGAGTATAGCACAAATGTTCTGTATGTGCAACAATAAAGGAAAATATGGAGCACAACTAAACCATTCTTCGGGTATTCCTTCCGGGAGAAGCAGAACGGACACGCTGATGAGGGGGAGCGTGCTGTGGATCGCACACCTGATCAGGTTTGACCAAGGTGCCTTAAGAATCTTGTCTATGATCAGGAGAGATTTGGAGAGAGGCGTCCTGGCTGCGGAGAACAGTCCTGTGTGGGTGAATAGGACGCCTTTTTAAGGGTACCGTTTTCAAAAAATGCCTGCAAATTAAAAGGCCCTCAACAGTACCAAGGTACTACTGAATGCCACTTTTGATCCATGGACAATGAGTTTGCAGCTTGACTTCCAACTCATTAAAACCGGACGCAGAAAGTTCAAAAAGAAGCCTTTCTTCCAGGGTTTTTCCCTGACCATATCGGTGATGTATAATCGGGGTAATCGTAGATACGGTTCGTGGAATAGATTGGCCGCATGAAAGGAGAAGGATCATGCCTATAATTGAGCACGAGGATAAGAAAGGCGCCGCCTTCCTGGGTACTTACACAGTCAAGAAGGGAGACACTTTGAGTGCTATCGCTCTAGAGTATTACAAGTCAGGCGACCGCGAAAAGTGGATGAAGATTTACAACGCCAACAAAGCGGTTATCGGCGATAATCCCAATGCCCTTCAACCCGGCCAGAAATTGAGAATTCCCAAACTGGACTGAGCTTTTCAAGGTTCAATGAAACAGAAGCTGCCCATCACGGGCAGCTTTGTTGTTCCCCCATTTCTTCTCCTAGCTCTCACGTAAAACAGGCCAGTCAGCCTGGTATTCAGATGATATGCCAGGTATTTGTGCCGGATGTCCCTCCCAGGAACCCTGCCCGGAGGGGTGGGGCGCCAGCCCTGTTTCTTCTTCCTCCCTGCATTTTGTTCCGTCTCAGGCTGTCGGCACTTCCCGGTCCGGCGTTGACAAACGTACAGATGGTTTTCAATCTGTCGAGGGGAGGGGGTTAGACCGCGCTTCTATGATTTGAATGAAGTGAACGGTACACCCGTCTCTCTTGATCTCCCGCGTCACACAGGGCAGCTTTCATGACGGGGGGAGGGCGGGGGGAGGGTCGGGTTCGCGGCGGCTCCTGCACCGCCCTTTTGAAACTGCGCTGGTCCTCCTGCGCATGCACAGCGTCTATCGAGCTTGTTTGCTCACTCCGCGTGAGGGTGTGGGTGCCTGACGACCCCTGGGTCAGCAAATCCTGTGCACTGGGAGGTGCTACCCATGAAGTCAGACCATGCTGTGGAGGAGATCGCTGCGCTGGAAGACGAAGCGAAGGCGTACTTCCTCGATCTGCAGACCATCGCAGATGTCAAGGATCACATCGCCTACCTGCAAGCATCCTACAAGGTCCTTCCAATCGGAGATCTGGCCTTTGCAGCGATGCAGGTTGCCGAGGCAAAGGCTGTGCTGCAGGACCTTTCGGTTCCGGACAACCACGACCATCTCAGCCTGCAGGATCTCTACGAGCAGGAGCTCGAAGCAGTCAGGGATCTTCGGCTTGAGGAGATAGTCGAGTACGAGGCGGAGGGAGGGTGCTTCGATGACTGAGCATGCCTACCTCGCTCAGCGGATGGAGGATCTCCTGCTTCAGCTGGCGTGCCAGTTGGAGCAGGGAGACCGTGTGGAGATCGCAGCCCTTGAGGATGAGATCTTCGAAGTGGAATGCGATCTTGCAGCCCTTGAGACCGCATAGCACCAAGAGCCAGGCGCCTCCGGGTGTCTGGCTTTTTTTGTGGTGGGCGCCCTGGTTGTTCTGTTTTCTTTTTTTCCGGCAGGCAGGACACGCCTTGCCCTCCCGGAGCAGGACGGGAAGCCTGTCCTGCCCGGTCGTGCTGCGGCGTTCCCGATCGCAGACAGCCAGACGATGCAGCGTCACAGGGCAGCGCACGTCCCAGCAGGGAAGACACAAACACCGCCCGGCTGGGCCTCCTGCTTCTGCCTGCGTCCATGGCGGAGGGGGGTGAGGGAGCCTGGTTCCCAGGATCATGGTGGCCCCGGTGATTTTGAGGAGGGGCTGGCCGGGATGCCTTGCGGCGCGTACTTTCCCAAATCGCTTGAAATGGGAGGTTCGCATGAATCGAGAGGCATTGATGGCGCGGTTCGTTTCCGACATCGAAAACCGCATTCCACAGAAGCCAACTGTGGCACCGGCCAAACCGGACCGGAGACCCTGCTGCCGGCGCTGCGGCAGGAGGATGTTCTCTTCTGCCCGCGGGGATGGCTGGGAATGCAGCTGCTACCGGGTTCCTCCGCCGCTGTATTCGAGGGAGCTTTCTGCGGTGGAGGGGTCCCGGTCGTAGCTGCTGAGAGGGTGCCTGCCGGCGCCCTTTTGCCTGCGTTTCCAAATCTTTCTTGAAAAGGAGTTTGAAAATGAATTCGGAACCGAAACTTATCTTTGCTCAGAGGATCGTCGGAAAAGCGATGTCTCCGCTCATGCAGCGTACGGAGGACGCGAAGTTTGCGCCTGCGTCCGTCGAGGAGCAGAACATCCTCCAGCTCGCGCGCCGCTTCGGGGCTGATCACCGCATTCATGTCTTCACCAACAATGGACGCACCTTCCTGCACGTCTTTGAGAGATCGGCATGAAGATCGTCGCCCGCTTTCCCGACCGCATTCATCGCACCATCCTGCAGGAAGCGCCGGCGATCGTGCCGGCTATTCAGCGCTCGCTTGCGCAGGCAGAAGAAGCGCTGGTTGAGTGGCAGGGGCGCCGCTTCCTGGTGCGCCGGATGGCGGAGCGTCCCGACACCTACGACCGTATGGAGTTTGGGGAACCGCATCCGCTTGAGAAGTATCTGTAACAGTTGTACACCAAATGTAGTATAATAAAGATAACCTGGAGAAAGGTGCCTTACGGCGCTTTTCTCCCTGAACTGGTGGGTTCCCATCAGAAACCTCATTCTAGGAGCGTGTAAACATGCATCAGAAACTTACGCTGGTTGGCAACCTCGGCAAGGACCCGGAAATGCGCTATACCGAGGCCGGCACCCCGGTGACGAACATGTCCCTGGCGACCAATCGCACCTATACCAAGGACGGGCAGCAGGTCAAGGAAACGACCTGGTTCCGGATCTCGGTCTGGGGCAAGCAGGCCGAAGCGTGCCAGCAGTATCTCAGCAAGGGCCGCCAGATCCTGGTGGAAGGCCGCCTCGTCACAGATGAAAATGGCAATCCACGCGTATGGCAGCGCAACGATGGGACCTGGGCTGCCTCGTTCGAGGTCAATGCCGATACGGTGCGCTTCCTGGGCACTGGCAACGGTCAGGCAGAGACCGAGACGGAGGAAATTCCCTTCTAGGCAGAACGTCCTCCCTGACAGGGTCAGGAGCCTTCGGGTTCCTGGCCCTTTTTTTCTGTGTGCGTCCACGGAACGGCAAGATGCGGGACGAAAAGCGTGTCCCGCTCTTGCCTTTTTCAGCCTCCGAAAGGGCCAGGCGATGAACCACACGGTGAGGGGAGATGCAACCCAGGTCCCAAGAAATGGGATCTTGCGGGCCACTGTATGCATGCAGGCTTTCGGTTCCAAGAAACCGGATCGCGCCTTCCTCCGCGTGCAGACAGACCCCCTCGCGTCCATGGCTGAGTGAGCACTTTCTGAAAGGGAGAGAAGCCAAAATGACTGAGAAAATGGATGGAACCCGGACTGCGATCAGCCTTCCGTACCACTCTGAAGACAGGACCGGGATCATGCTGGAACCCGCGGCGCTGATCCATGCCCGGCAGGATATCGCTGACAAAAAAGCCGGCCTGATTGAGGCGACCTGGGCGGACCTGGCCCGCAAGCATCTGCCCCTGCTGCGACAGACCCGCGTGGTCCAGCCGCTGCATACGATGGCTTTGCAGCAGGCTGTGCGGACCCTTACCTATCAGCAAACGGGACCCTTGTCTGAGGTGGAGGAGCGGCGCTGGCTGGACAGCTACACCGGGGAGCTGATTGACGATGAACAGGAGATTGAGGACGAACTGGATGACCCGGATATTCGCAGGAAGAACCGGCAGTCTCTCCCGGTCTCGGACTGGACCCGCTACCTGTATGAACGCCGGCCATATCCAACCGATGAACTCAACGCACAATTCATCGCTGCCAACCGGGACTATATCGGCAGCGAGGACGATGACTTCTTACCCGATGATGATCGCGGCTACCTGCCGGAGAGCCTGCTTCCTGAATACACCTCCCAGATTGCGGATCTCGGGATCGAGATGCGTGCGGATGTGCAGGCGCTCCGGCGCAGGATCGATCAGGAGATTGAACACGCACGGTCCCGTGTCGGCAAGATGGGGTTTCCCTATGAGATCCCGCGTATCCGGCGCAGGGTACAAAACTCAGCGGAAGCTGAACAGTTCCTTGCGTCTCTGCAGTCCATGGTCTGGAAGTATGAGCCGGAAGATATCGCTGAAATGTTCTCCCGGTTTCAGCACGGGTTCTGTTTCGATGTCGAAAACGGGGCCCAGATCCTCTGTTCCAATGGTCTGACGGTGGATGAAATCCTGGAGGATCTCGACCTCGATCGGGATGGGCGCCCCGGTGTCCATCTGGGCGAACCCCGGCAGCAGGAGATCGCGGATACCGCCGATGCCATGCTCCGGGAGTATCTTGACACGATGGACGTTGACGACACCTCTGTCGTCCGTTCCCGCTACTGGGTCGAAGGTTACATCCAGGCTGTCCTGGCCGGCGCACCGCTGTACAGTACGGATGACGGAAAGAAGTCCGCGACCGACCTTGCCTGGGAGTTCTGGCGATCGCGCACCTCCAAAGCTGGCTACGAAGCCTACCTCCAGGCAAAGATGCACGGCGCTGACCGCAAGACGGCAGGCCGGGCTTTCTACGTGGCCGCCCGTGCCGCCGGGGAGATCGCCTCTTCCCAGTCCAAAGAGATCACCGGCGTCCTTCCGCATGGACTGCGCATCAAACACGGAGACGCCGACCGGGTCGTGACCTACCGGGTGGCCGGACTGATCGCACAGAATGAAGGCTTCAGGCTCAGCCAGGACAAACGCGGAAAGCTGGTCGAACTGCTCCAGTCCAGAGGCTGGGGCTCCGAGCTGCTCACCGTCCTGTGATCCGCAGGGAGACCGCACACAGGTGCGGTCTCCCCCCTTTTTGTGGCGTCTCGCTCGTCCCCATGGTGGAGTGAGCCGCTTTTGCAGGGCACCCGCTCGAATACGCCGGATAAGGTCCCTGGGTGGACAGTCTCCCCACACCCCTCCCCGTTTTCGACGCCGAAAAGGACATCCCAATATGGGAACCGTGCAGTCTAGTCCCGCAAAACCGGGCGTAGGCAGGGGAGTAAGGTGGTTAGGACGATCGGGACTGCCGGGTGGGGCGGACGCCATGTCATACACCCTGGTGCTGTCTTCACCGGCCCTGCCAGCCCTCTACGGGAACCCTTTGGGACCCGCAGACGGCGTTGCGGGGAAGGGGAGGCGTGGTACGTTTGACATCCATGTGGAGCCGGGACGGAATGGATCACGACGTGGAAGCGGTCTCCCGGTGGGCTGGCACTGCGATCGAGATCGCTCCCCTCCCTGCGGTCTTCCGGCTCAGCCGGGAGCCGGGCACGTTCCTTTCTATGGGTTTGGGAGGGACAGGACGGGCGCCTTGCTTCTTCTTGGGATCAGGCCGGAAGGCATCCAAAGGAGCTGGAACAGGCACCCGGAGGGAGCAGGGGGGCAACCGGGTTGCAGTCTGTCCTCTCTCTCTACGGGCCCAGGCTGTGAACCGGCGCAGATTTCGACGTCGAAAAGGAGCGCCCTGGCTTTGCAGGCATCCTCTGCCTGCGTATTCCACCAGTACCTCAACCTGCCCGCAGAACGGATAGGCAGCTTCCAGGGTGCCTTCCGGCATGCCTGTCTTGCGTTCACAGGATGGACGCCATCTTCAAGGATTGGAGGATTGACATGTATACGATCTATACCGATGGAAGCAGCCTGGGCAATCCGGGCCCCGGCGGATATGCTGCCATCCTGTTCGAAGAATACAACCAGGATGGGAACACCGTCAGCAGGGAAGTTGCACGTCTGTTCCAGGGCTATCGCATGACAACCAACAACCGCATGGAAATCATGGCTGCAATCAGGGCGCTGGATCTGGTTCCCGTTGGGGAGGAAGTTGCGCTGCATACAGATAGCCAGCTGCTGGTACATGCCTTTGAAAAGGATTGGGTCCGGCGCTGGCAGAGCAAAGGCTGGAAGAAGAGTGGCTACCGTCCCGTGAAAAACCGGGATCTGTGGGAGCAGCTTCTGAAACGGGTGGAGGATCGGACCGTCCGTTTCCAATGGGTTCGAGGTCATGACGGGAACGCCTTCAATGAGCTGTGCGACAGCCTGTCCCGAACAGCAGCAAGGGGTGACAACCTGCCAGAGGATCGCGGATACACCCCAAGGTGAAAGGTTCTCATCAATCAACCAGGAGGGAACAATGGGCTGTGATATTCATGCATTTGTTGAAGTGAAAACCGGCGGAGACTGGCAGTGTGTGGTGGAGCCCATTCCCGGTACCCATTATCACCAGCGCAGGGTGGAGGGCCTGGAGCCGTTCGAAGCCATTGACTGCGCGGTTTTCTGGTGGCGCAACTATGACATGTTTGCCCTGTTCGGTGTCGAAAGCCGCGGCGCTGCACCCCGGCTTTTCCCCAGCAAACTGTTTGTCCCCGACGACAGCTCCTTCCGGTCGATGTACGCCAACTGGTGGCCCAGCGTCATCAGCCATTCGCTGAACTGGATGACCCTGGCGGACCTGCTGGCTGTGGACTACACCAGGACCCTGCCGGACGGGACCAGCCTGGCAGAGACCCTTGGGTCCTTGTACTTCACGGAGCTGGAGGCTTTGAAGAAGCTCTCTCCTGATCCGGCGCATGTGCGTATTGTGATGGATTTTGATAACTAGCCCGGCGTCCGTTTTCAACGTCGAAAAGGCACCCCTCAGCTGCAGGGGCGCCGTATTGCAAATTCAGGAGACAGATCCGGATGACAACAGGAGACACCATGAAATACACAACAGACTACGAGCACTACTGCGCCGGGGAACCGTTCATGACCCAGTGCACATGCGGAACCGTCTATCCCATCGCTTCGCAGGGTCTTTGCCCGGAGTGTCACAGCCATTCGCCGGAACCCTGCAGCATGGGCAAATTCACCCTGCACGAGCTGATGGAGCATGTCCAGGATACCGACGATTTGTATTGTCTGATCCTGGAAGTGTGCCGGCTGGGAGACCGGAAAGGGATCAGCTCCGAGAAGGCCATCGCGGAAGCCTATTGCCTGCCCATTCCGTTCTGAGGAAGTGAACCATGTTTCCAGGTATCCGTAACCATGAGCTTTTCTGCAGAAACAGCGAGAAGTGTGGTAGAGCTTTCTGAATGGAACCCTCATCAAGAAATGGATAAAGGAAGTCTGCCTTACGACCCTTTTCGTGTTTAAGCCCGTTATTTGAGATTTGGGTTACGCTGAAAAAATCCCTTCAAACCTCCGTTTTTATAGGACGGATTAATAAAAAGTGATACATTTGGAGGGAACAATACCAAGTTACGTTTTTTGGGTTCAGCTACAACCGTTAGTTTTATTAGGAAAAATTGAGGCATGCTAAATTCTAGTCGACGTGGGATTTTGATTTGAAAGAATATTTAGTATTGAAGGTATTCTCTCATGTTAGAAAAAATTAAAAATCGCATACAGAATATATATGGCGGATTTGATGCAGATCAAATTGCTGAGGAATTCAATATATCCTCAGTGGCTGCGAGGATGTATATTGAAAAATTAGACCCAGAGTACATTCATCATGAGGTTCACAGTTCTGGAATCAGGTACTATTGGAGTGGGGATCTGCATAATCCCCTATGGTATTCTGTCGGAGGTTTGCGTAATAGACTAAGGCTCTCTTTCTTGGAAAACGGATACCAGGTAACTGATTTTTGGCAACCTGCCAGTTTTCCAATATACCGTATGATTGTTGGTTCTTCAAGAATACCTTATTTTGAAGTCTTTGTGGTTGGCTGTAAACTAAACCGTGGGTTTAGGGTGGATAACCTAGATTCATCGAATGAAAAGCATGGATGTCAGATTGATAGTATGTTTGAAGTAGTTGAAATATTCGATTGCATCTCCGACTTATATAACAATTCTTTTCTCTCTCACTCATCTCCTGTTGGTTTTATTGCATTACCTGATTGCGAAGCGTGGCGCAGGTATTCATTATTGAGAAGAGCCTTTCTTAACATACCCTTCGTTTGCTTCAAGTGGATAGATGAGAACGGAAAAATCACAACCGAATCTGTAGATAAGGAGCTGATGATGAAACAACGAGAGCGAGTAATTGAGCATCTCCAATCCCATTCAGGTGGACTTGATGATGATCAACTTGCCTTAAACCTGGGGTTTAACTTTCGACAGCAAGCAAATTCAATCTGTCGTGATCTAGCTAAAGAAGGATTAGTTAAGCGCGAAAAGAGAGAGGGAAAAATTCTTAATTTTTGGATCGGAGATACAACGAAAATTGAGACGGCCAATTATTCATGCGATTCTGAAAAAGAACCGTGGTTCTGGGAAGGTAATATCCAGTCTCGCATCGTCGAGTATCTGGTCTTGAATGAATACACCATCCGGTCAGTAGCCGATACCAGATCACGACAAAGAGGAAAAGATATAGAAGCAGTGTTTGATGAGCAAAACGCCTGGGTGACCGTGAAGGGTTACCCAAAAGGAACTGTCAGAACCAGGTTAGCTCCCCAAGCACGACACTGGTTTAAGGCTGCAGTGTATGACATGATACGATATCGTCAGGAAAACAGTAGAGCGGTCCTCTTTGTAGCTCTCCCCGACTTCCCTACTTATCACAGATTGAAGCAGGAGATTCAATGGTTCAAAATAGCTGCCAATTTTAGCTTTCTATGGGTTTCTGAAGATGGTAATGTAACTCAGGAATAAATGAGACTGACAACTTCATTTTCGATAAGATTACGCCTATAGTATCGGCTGCCTATTCCCATCCAACAGTGTTTCATCAGGGGATTTAGAACCCGAATTGCGGTGTGGATTCACAATATCACCCTGCTTATCCAGCTCATCCATGTTTCTTGTTGTATACGGGCAGGTGCTGCTTTGGCAAGCGCTGCCGTGACTTTCTCCTCTTAACTATCCAAAATCTGTGCGGATTATTTTTTCTACGATAGACGCCCTATTGAAATGAGGTCTACCATTTTGAACCTTTTCACTGTAAAGGTGCTACATGAAAAGAATAGTACCCAATTTTTGCAGTTGGCTGTTCAGCCATAAACTGATATCAGGGAGAAACCCAATGATAAAAATGATCAATCTGACACCCCATGAAATTACGGTTGTATCGTCAGACGGCGAAATCGTGCGGACATTTGCACCAACCGGCGTGGTCGCCAGGGTGGATCAGATGGATGTATCTGTGGGCAAGCTGACGGTAGGACAAACGCTGGTACCGCTGGTGCGGTCGATCTATGGGGATGTGATCAATCTGCCGGACCCTGCGCCGGAGACCCTGTATATCGTATCGAAGATGACGATGGATGCGTCGGACAGGGAGGACCTCATCAGTCCTGGGCGTATGGTGCGTGGGGAGGACGGGAAGCCGCTCGGCTGCATGACCTTCTCGATCAAACACACCAAACCGGAGGACGCGCATGGGGGATGACTGGGATGACTGGGGGGAAGAAGGCTGGACGATGATGGATGACCTGACTGTGGAGACCGATCCGGAGATATATGTGTTCTTTTCGAAAGAAAACCTGGACAGGGCGAAATGGATCTGGTTGGCTGCGTTTCTGCTTCCGGTGCTTTGTGGCGTGGTGAAGGCTATCATTGACAGGGTGAGGTGAGGGATGGGGACAAATCGGACCGGCGCGATCGCAAGCGATGGAAGAAAAGGCATGGTATGCAGGTGGATAATCGGTCGGTTTTTACTATTGTGGTGACCATTGGATAGAAGGGGCGCGTGGGGTGTGAGTTTTCGATGTCGAATAGAACCTTCTGGTATGGAGATATGGTCTACGCATAACCACATTCTGAGATGCAGTATAGAGGGGTGTGACGAAAAAATCACCCCTTGGGTTTGGGGTGATTTTTCATTTGATTATGCTGCTTACGACAATTGAATTCGGTTTTTCATAGCTAAGCTAGATGCTGGTAATCGCGATAATTACTTGATAGCAACAGATAGTGTATGTGAAGACTTATTTCAGTTCTAAAGCGGGGCTGGCAAGGTCCGTAATATTGCCTCAATTTGAGGTGCAAGCTCTTCACCTAAATTGGTCGGTATGATATTCCTGGCTGTGTTCAACAGCTCCCTTTCGATCTCAGGATTAACCAAAAGCCCCTTAAGACGAAGTTTATCAATAACTCTAACCACCTGTTGAGTTGATGAATATTTTGTTTTCCCTCCATCTCGGGATGGCACTATGAGATTTAGGCGCTTAAGTATTTCGCGGTATGTTGGATATTGGGGTTTTGAGGAGCAGATAATGTACAGGACTAATTGTTCCCTTCCCGTAAGAATAATTCCTCCAAAATCATGCTCTGGTGGTTCCTTAACTAACTCGTACATGATGGTTTTTTGTTCCTTTCTGTATGGGAATTGTTCTGAACATATGTTCACAAATAATCATATCACACTTTTCTGAAATTCGTAGGTGAGTTAGTAATATGTCAACTGTAGAAATGGAAGGAATTATGTTTTGATAAAAGGATATGGCTTAGATGAGTTTGGCAACTGATGGTATGAAAATTAGATTAATTCATATATTGAATCGGTTGTCGATCTTGGCCGGATTATGCAATATGTGGGGAGGTAATGGTAAGAAGTATAAGGGCAATCAGTGGTTTGGAGTTTTTTGGCAGGAGATTATTGTGGCTTTAATATTTCCAATATTGTGGAATAAGGATTAGGAACTTGTTTTCAAGTAAATAAAACTGTATGTTGAGGTTGTGAAAATGGAATAATTGACAAAAAAGGTTTAACAACCTATAGTATTGATTGACAATGCTTAATAATGTTAACACGACATAGATGATCTTACGGTTCAGTGTCATGCCTCAGCGAATTAAAAAATTTAATGAATATCTAACTGTGAGTGAAGCTGCTAAATACTTAGGTGTCTCTTCGTCTACACTTCGAAATTGGGATAAGTCTGGGAAATTGAATTCATACAGGCATCCGCTGAATAACTATCGATTATATCAAAAGCGGGAGTTGGATAAACTCCTGGAGGTTCTGGAAAATTATGGAAGTAATTGAGAATCACGATCAGCAAGAAAGCGCTTTTGAGGATCCATCGCCTGGAGTTGATCCCCGAAACAAGCTTAATGACCTGCCTTCAAAAGAATGGATAGTTGAAACAATTTCTGTATGGAACCAAAAGGGGTTAGGCGCAAAGCATCCAGATACCAAAATTGAAAAACAACATCCTGCCCCTTTTTCGTTTACTGATGTCGGTCGATTAATTAAATTCTTTACCAAGGAGGGACAATTAGTTCTTGACCCCTTTGTCGGGGTAGGCTCAACATTAAAGGCATGTGCGATAAATAATCGGCGTGGGATTGGTTTTGAATTAAATCCACATTATGCAGAGTTAGCCAAGGAAAGATTAAGTAATGAAATTGCCCCAATGTTCCCCTCTCAGTATCAACAGGAAATTTACGTTGGCGATGCAAGGGATTTGTTGGATACCGTAGAGGAAAATACTGTCGATTTTGTAGTTACAAGTCCGCCTTACTGGAACATTCTTCATAAGGAAGATCATAAAGTAAGACAAGAACGCATAGCAAATGGATTGGACACCAGATATAGTAATGATGAAAGAGATTTAGGAAATATTGAAGATTATCAGGAATTCTTAAGAAATTTATCGGCAATTCTTGGTGACACTATTCGTGTTCTAAAACCAGAAAAGTATATGGCCGTCATAGTAAGCGATTTCCGTCATAAATCGAAGTATTACATGTTTCATGCTGATTTAGCGATGCAATTAGAAAGTCGAGGGTTTGAGCTAAAAGGGATCACGATACTCTATCAACGCCATAAGCGAGTTTTTCCTTATGGTTATCCCTATGCATATGTTCCTAATATTCACCACCAATATATTCTAATAGTGCAGAATAATAATGAAAAAAACCAATGATTTAAACATCATCCATAATCTGGATTGTATTGAAGGAATGAAGGCTTTGCCGGACGAATTTGCTGATTTAATTATAGCAGACCCCCCTTATAATATTGGGAAAGATTTTGGTATCTATAAAGAAAAGGACCACAAAGATACTTGGCTATCATGGAGTAAAAGTTGGTTGGATGAAGCAAAACGGATCTTGAAACCTGGGGGAAATATATTTGTATATGGTATCCATCACCATTTGTGTTGGCTGCATTGTTACATGTCTGAAATTAAGCTTGATTATCGTAGACAGATCATATGGTTCTATGAAAATGGATTTGCTGGGTATTCGAAAAGGACATTAGCTGCTCATTATGAACCAATATTATGGTTTTCTAAAGGGAGTAACTATACTTATTTCCCTATTAGGGAACCTTATAAAAGCCAAGATAGGTTGAAGTATAAAGTCACGAAAAATGGAAAAGTATGGCATCCACATCCAGAGGGGAGACTAGCAGGGGATGTCTGGAAGTTCCCTGTACTGGCTGGAAAAAGATTCCAGGCTGAAAAAGTAGATCATCCAACTCAAAAACCACTTTCAATTTCCTTGAGAATAATTAAACATTTTTCAAAAGAGGGCGATATTGTTGTAGTCCCTTTTGTTGGAAGTGGAACAGAGTGTTTAGCAGCTTACATGGAGGGACGCAAGTATTTGGGTTTCGAAATCAATCCGGAGTACATTGAAATTGCGAATGACCGAATTCATGAGTGGAAAGTAAGCATGCCTATTTTTCACTCTCAAGATAGCCAAGATCAAAAATGATACTACTTTCTCTCTGTAGGTGAGTAGTCAATTTCTCTCGCAGTGATGGATTATCAGCATCAATATAAAATTCATTACCATCGATTATTGATAATGAAAGTTTATTCCAAAGCAGTATGTATAATAGACCAATTGACATTGTTTGTATTTTAATGCCAAGGACTTTGCGTATATCCTGTATGACTAACCAATAATCGGATCGCGAATTTGGTAGTGTATTAACAATAACTATAGGGAAGAGCGAATCTCTTGAGGAATTATATTTTGTGACCAAGGTTGCATAATTATCTAAGATATTCCTTGGCGCATCTAAGACACCGTTTCCAAATTCAACCTCACCTGTACCTTGATTTACACCTGGTGGGCCAAACAGTAAGTCCATTCGAATATTGACATCCCCCAAGCGTCTCATCATAGCACCCACGCCTAATCCAAGTAAAAGATTTCTTGACAAGTGATTAGGAAACTGGGCATTTGATCTTGGAAGAATTTGATCTAGTTTGGTTTTTGATAATTGGAGTACGTCATCATTTTCGAGCAAATAGACTCCTTCTTCTTTAGCGTTATGGAATAGATGAGTTGTTTCTCTAAGGGATTTTTCGTTTACAAATTCTCCAAGTTCAACAAAATGATCATTCAGATTATCTATGACAATTGCTGATTCCTGTGAAAAAAATATTGCTTTTGCTGGACATCTTTGGATGCATAGACCGCAAAAGATGCAATTTTCATTGTTGATTTGAGGTGAAGAGAAGTCTTCTTCCCAAGAAATTGCCTTAGTAGGACATACTTCATTGTTTTTATCGTAGGGGAAATCAGTAAAAATTCCTATTTGGATTTCATCTTCAGAATAATACATACATGGTGCATCTAAACATCTTATGCAAGTACTCGGACTTCTGCTGCCATCGGAATAATGAATTGTCGCAGGGTGTTGCAATCCACTCCACACAATTCGTGCTGGTTTATAGTTTTCCTTGAAGGATATTGCATGCCGATAATTTCTTTTAGGACTAAGTGGTCTTAACATCTATAAATCCTATCAATGTTCTCATTTGTTCAATATTGTGTTGCTTCTTATTTAGGATTTTTTCTATAACCAAAGTTAATAGTGACCGAAAGTCAATTATCCCAATAGAAAAACCATACGAAAATTTGAAGGCTTCAATCAAAGCCACAGCTTCTGATCGGTTATTTGGAAAGTTGTAACCAACAACTAAAGAAGTTGTATCTTGTTTAGTTGGATATGCCTCTCGTGACAATAGAATGATTTTATTTTCTAAAGCTTGCCTTATAGCTTTCAATGAAATGGATTCTTCCTCACTTGGCGATTTAATTTCTATTGGTATCGAATGTAAGGGGTCCTTAATTATTGCATCCCATCTTTCATAGTTTACTCCGGTTCTTGAGAGACTACAGTCGTATCCCAAACTTCGAAACAACTTTTCTACAAATGGATAAAAAGAATTGAGATCTGATCCTGAGTGGGATGAATAGAATCGTTCCACTATTTGATCAACAGATAGACCATCTGAATCGGAAATAAACAAATCCTTGATCCCGTCATAAAGGTTTGTAGTTGTATCTACACGATCCAATCTGACAATTGAAGAAATTGACTTTACTGAATTGGGATTGTTCCCAGCCGTTTGGGTTGATTCTTGATCATGAGTTCCCATAACAGAAGGAAAGATGTTCGTAAGCTGGGGTTGGGACATATCTTGGAACGGTGAAAATTGAAATTGTAAAGCACTACCAGGAATTTTAGATTTAATCAGGAGGGTGTCTTGGCTAATTATTTCAGAATTACTTGATACATCAAAATTCGCTCTCTCCAGCATCTGTGAAAATGCTAATCGTGCTACAGCAGCTCTAAGTTCATCAGTGGGAAATTCAGTTAAGTCTTTTGACCTAATATCTTTAAAGTTCACAAGCTGATTTAGCGTTTCTTCACCTTTTTGAGTGATTTTTAAAAATCCTGATGTTCTTTCATATATCCTCATTTTCTGGGAAACAGTCCATTTAGTCCACTTCAAGACGGCGATCGGAAACCTAGTGTAATTTTGCATTGTGTTGTATTTAATTCTTCGGGAATTTTCCAAAGAATTAATTGCGCTTTGGAGTTTTTCAGTTTTTCCTCTAATCCCCCTTATGGTTGAAATCATTTCCTGATACTTTTCCTTATTTCTATCATCCGATAATGATAAGGGGCCAATAATCATTTCGTCCCTACTGATGTACCCATCCAAATCCCTACAGGCCTTCAAAATTGTAACAAATGGTCTAATATGTTGATTTCCTTTGACATCCAGAATGGGATTTGGATAAACTACGCCTAGGAGTGATTGTTCAAAAATCTGTTCTGGATTGGGATATGCCCTAACTACATGTAACCCCAAAAATGTAAATTTGAATCGCAGAGCAGCTTCTTCTGTCGGGTGTAACCACCCCAACAATTTATATAGTTCAGAATACATTTTAGATTGGTTGTATAGAGGATCTCGACTTCTATCTGCTCTGGAGGATTCCTCAAGAGCTTTGGCTCCCACATATCCACTTGATGCTGCAAGGTTATGTTCTACTAAGACATATGAGATATCGTCCAAACCGAAGTCTTTTCTGTGATGAAGGGCATTGTACAGTTCCACATATATGTTGATAAAACTTTTTATATCTGATCCTGGATTGGGAATTCTTAACATTGGCAACTCGATTGTTTGGAGATAACTGTAATATTATTCAAATGTTTTTTACTCCGCTAGTAAAGTCGGAATTTAATTACCTAAAATGGTATTGTTAGTCGTTTTGTAAATTTCCTAACCTTGTCAGCGTGATCGTGGATCCTTACCTGACGGATAGAAATAACTCAATTTTCCTGTCGAAATCCCTGCTGCCGCTGCGCCGTTCGTCCTCGTTGATGTAGCTGGTGAGGTTTTCGCTGATGAAGCGGTAGAACAGCATGCCCAGCACATACTGCTTGAAATCCCAGCCGTCCACGCTGCCGCGAAGGTCGTTGGCAATCTGCCAGATGGTGCGGTGCAGTTCCGCGCGTTCCTGTTCCTTGAGCATATCCTCTCCTAGCCGCCGATTTTCCGGTAAGCCATTTCAATATACGGTTTCGTTCTCTCAAAATCGTCTTCCGATCTCAAGATGAACTCCGCATCCCCGGTTCCATGATGTCCCAGGTTTGACACATCGCGATAATTGGAGGGAGGATCGGATACTTCCGACTGCTTCAGCTTGAGCCACAAACGGATTTGCTGGCTCTGAACATCCATGCAAACGATGTTCTGCGAAATCTTGTAACCGATGTACATCTTTCTGGGGTTCTGCTCAATCGCTGTATCCAGGCCGAGAATATAGTCGCGCACATCGTGAGCCAGAGAACGGATTTTCTCCGGTTTCCCATCGAGGTGTTCTTCAAAGGTGTAGGTTGCTGTGGCCCTGGTGATCGCGCCCTTCTTGCCGGCTGCAACCATGGCTGGGTCCTTGTCTCCTGCCAGGTCATTTTCAGGATAAGCCTGTTTGAAGATTTCCTCAAAATAGATGGTCTGATTGTCGTAGAGGCGATAGCGCCAGAGTTCAATATTAGCGCCCATCACCCGTACTGCATGGAGATCATACTTCTTGTATCCCGGTGCGATGCACAGCACGCGCACATCGGACCAGTCCACCTCCACGTCAGCCCCGAGCTTCTTCTGTGCAGCAATTTCAAAATCGCCGCGGTGATCGCCGATCCAGGAAAGGTAGAACAGGCTCTGCGTGATCAGGTCCGAACTCTCGATTTTCTTGTATTCAATGATCACCGGGTTGTTGTCTTCGGAAAGCGCCAGTGTATCAATGCGCCCGGCGTGCTGGGCGCCGGTTGAAAATTCAGTTGCCACAAAGCGGCAGTTGAAGATCGTTTCGAGGTTGGTTTCCACCAGGTGCTGGAGCTGCTTTTCCGATTGAAAATTGCTCTGCGAAACCGGCGCCATACTGCTGCTGCTGATTTGAAACATGGGCATGATGTTTTCCCCTGTGTGTATTGGTAGCCAGATAGCTGGTACAGCCATGCTGCCTGCTTATGCCGGGCACTTCAGATCCAATGTTCCGGGAACAAGCAAGCTTAGCATGAAGCCATCAATATTTGCAACCAATCTGAAGCTGTTGATTGTTTGATGATGGTCTACAGAAAAGAGGTGCTCCCCTCGACCAGAGGGGGGCTGGCCGATGGGGAGCGTGCATCTCTTGAGCGCTCACACTACTAGATGCAATTTGCAGTATAGCACAACACAGTATTTTGGATAGCAAGTTTATATCTGATGCAAATCTACGGGCAATTAATGCAATTCCTCAGGTAACTCTTCGAATACATACTCAGATATATCGATCACGATTTCGATATCTGGTCCAATGTTGTTAAAAGTTTCTTCATCGAATGGTGCACTGGCTCGATAGATGATCTGTGTGATCTCATCTGGTGCAGATCTCTCAATAGCGAACCACATTCCGCCAATCTTTGTCACGCCAGGGAATATTTCCCCGCCTACATCATCGCCAAATGTTGTGTAAAACATGAATTCGTCCAGCGGAATTTGTTCTGAGCCTATTTGAACGGTTCCCTGGTCAGGATAGAGGCTCACAGTCTTCTCTGAGTTATTCGTTACTTTGAAAACGAGCTCACCAACAACTTCTACATCTGCCCAGCCCTCGATGTAATCGTTCAGGACGTCCCAATCCTGATCGCCGATCGCATCCTTATATCCAACAACGATACGGGCAATTTCCAGGACAATATCACCATTATCGTAGGTCCCGACGTAGTTTTTTGCCCAATGATCCTCAGCACTCGCTACAGGTTCTGGGGATGGGGAGGGCGTCTCCGTTGGGGGTTGCGGGGTAGCAGATGGGTAGGGCGTGTTGGTAGCCTGTTCCTCAGAAATTACATCAACCGCATCAGCCCCTTCCTCAGCTTGTTGTGTGAGAAAAATCGCAGTTTCAATTGCCCCTGGCTCCGGGGTAGCTGGCCCACAGCCAGCAGCCAAAATAGAGAGGGCAAAGATGGTAACAGTCAGAAAAGCCATATGCTTTGGTAAGGTGAGCTTTAATGGGGACTTCTTCATCATTGGTATTCTTCCTCTAGGTTAATCTATAAGGGTGGAAAACTCTTTCTATCGGTCATGCGGAAGCGAATGATATGGAGCTTCAAGGCATGTGCACCTCCCTTGTGCCATGGATCACGAACTATGCATCTGACTGGTGACGAAATATTTACGAAGAGCAATTACCGATGAAAGGTTTACCCCAACAAACCGACTACCAACGAGGGTGAAATTATATCAATAGGGAAATATTATTCCAAGGGATGGGAAGCAGGCTTCTGGCGCGTGAAACGGTTCTGTTCGGGCCTGGTGGGTGCCTTCCGGCTTTTCAATACAAAAGTGAGGCTGCTCTCAGAAGCAGCCTCACTGCGCGAAAGGATGAGGAAATGGACTATCTCGCAGAATTAACCGGACCCTATGCGGCCCAGAATTTGCGCACAGCCTTTGGCAGCCTGGAGGTCCTTCGCAGCCTGGATGAGGAAACCCTGGCAACCGTCGTGGACCAGGAAACAGCCCGGAAGATCGTGGCCGCGTTTGGGCTGGTCCGCAGCACCTCGCATGAGATCCGGCTGGAAAGCCCTTCCATGGCGGGCGAGCTGTTCCGGAAGATTTTCGAACTGTTTGATAATCCGCTCCAGGAGCAGATGGTGGTTCTGCCGCTGAGCACTCGAAATGAACCGCTGCGCTCCGGGGTGAAAGTGTATACCGGCACCTTGAACACCATCCAGGTCCGGATCGCTGAACTGCTGCGTCCGGCCATCCTGATCAATGCGCAGGCGATGATGCTGGCGCACAATCATCCTTCCGGCGACCCGGAACCTTCTCCGGAAGATATTTCTGTCACCAGACATCTCTATGAAGCTGCCAAAATGATGGACATCGAATTACTCGATCACATCATTGTAGGGGATCGTCACTTTGTGTCACTGAAACAGCGGCATCTTTTTCCGTAGGGGCCAGCAACGAGGCCGGCTCGCGCACTACGCCTTCCAGGACTTCTGCATACACCTCTTCATATTCGCTGGGGGCGTGGATGTTCACGTTCATCTGCTGGATGTTCACGCCGCGGTCATTGAGAAAGTCCACCAGCTCCTTCTTGTCACTGCTGCGCACGTTCACCGGTTCAATACCCGCTTTTTCGAAGATCAGTTTGATGGCATTGAGCAGGACCGTCGGGGGTGTGGTTTCCTTCTCGACCATCTCGGTCAGACGCTGCAGGGCCAAGGGTGCAATTTCACCGATGGAGCTGCGCACCAGTTGAATGCGCGGGTCATGGGAGACTTCCAGGAAGTGATCGTTATACAACTCGATGAAGGTTTCATCCTGGGTGATCTTCTTCAGCGTTTTGGTGGAGATCCCCAGTTCAGCGGCGATATCCTGCGTCCGCAGGTGTTCGTAGGGGTTGAGGAACATGGCAACAGCGGCTTCGATCATGCGCCGCCGCCGGATTTCAGCGCGCTCGGTCCGGGTCAGATTGATTTTCCGGCGCCCGTCCGGGTGCCGGCGTTCATCCAGGGGAAGGAGGGGTTCATCAGACATGCGTCCATTATAGCAAACTGTAACAGAGAAAGCAAATGTGGTTGACAACTGTTACAAGTCTATGTATAATCCGGCATACAGTCGGTGTACAAATAAACCAGTTCAGGAGGCAGGATAGTGAGTGACTTTTCATTACCCGAAGAGTTTGCAGCTGAAATCGAGCAGTCGCTGGTGGCGCAGGACTATGATCAGGTGGAAATGGCAACCCTGATCACCAACGGCGGGGAGCGGGTGTATCTGCCCATCCAGCGCACGGAGGCTGGTGAGGTGGTCCCGCAGACCATCATGGAAGCGGTGCTGGCCGCAGACATCAACGTCCCCGCATCCACGCAGTTTTGGGTGGAAGGGCAGGTGGTTGATCCCGGCGCTGTCCACGTTGCTTCCGGCATGCGCATCTCCGCCTACGGCAACATCAAGGGCGGATAAGAGCCCGCGCAGAAGAAGGAGGGGCCTGCGGGCCTCTCCTTCTTTCAGGAGGAGACCCATGCCAATCCGACTGGCACCGATTCATGAAACCACCCAAGTACAGATCGACCCGAAATTCCTGGACCTGTTGCAAACCTGTCTGCTGCGACACCGGGAGAACCTGGAAGAGAAACTGCGTACCAAGCGCCTTCACTATCAGAACACCGACGCGGCCTCATTCCGCAGGGCAGCCATGGCCGAGGAAATCAAGCACCTGCAGGTCCAGCTGGCGCAGCTGCAGGACGCCGGAACCGGAACCGCGGCGCGCCGCGGCGGTTTTGACTACCAGGTCACACGGCTGAAGCGCCTCCCCTACAAAATGCTGACCGTCAAACATCACCGGGGGATTGACTGGATGGTGGCCCAGACCGACAGCTTCGTGACCGTCCACGAGCAGGGATATTATGCCGGGACCTATGACCACGGTCCGTATTATGTGTGTGTCAACACCAGCTCTTTTGGCACCCTGTCTCCGTCGGTGCATGTCCTCCCGGCGCAGGACCCCAGGGAGAGGTACCGGCACATGCATCAGACTGCCCAAATTCCAGAGGAGAACGCCAATCCCCTCGATTATCTTGCCAGTACCTGCTGGGGCGGGTTCGCCGGCATTATTCCCGCCCTGTTCGAGGATGCCGACGTCGCCAGTCTGTTTGACTACCTGCACAAGTACGTCGGCAATATCAATCCGGCGGATGCCCTCTGCCATCCCCCGTATACCTCCCGCAGGGAAGGTGCGTTATGAAGATTGTTCCTACTCCCACCACGCTGTTGAAGATGGAAGGCTGGTGCGCTTCTGCAGGCGGCCTGGAAGTATCCGGGTTAGCCACCGTTGATTTCGACATCGAAAACCGCAACTTTCTTCTCACCGACGCCTTCCTGCTCGATGTCGGCAGCTCGGTCTACACCGAAATCTCCACCCATAAAATCCTCGAACTGCACGCATCCGGGATTGCGCCCGAAAAACTGAAGTGTTGGCTTCACCGTCATCCGATTGGAAATGGAATACCCGGCGACCACAACTGGTCCGCGACGGATGTCCACACCGCCACCCAGGAACCCCTGGGTTCTTTGCCGGAACTGGTCAAGTGGTCCCTGGCGGTTGTGCGCACACCCCTGGGGTGGGTGGGTCGCCTGGATGATCATGGTTCCAAAACTGTTTATCACCTGCCGGTGGAGCAGGTCCTGACCCCGCAAGAGTACGCATCAGCCCTGGCGCCTGTGCGCGTCCCTGCGCCCCCCAGACAGCAGGCGCTCACTTCGTACTGGACACCGGCGCCGAGGCTGGATCTGCGTTCCTACGGCCTGAATGCGGACGTCATCGAGGAGGTCCGTGCCCTCCTGCGGGCGGGATCGCCGGAGGAGGTCGCTGATCTGTATGATCTCACCATCTATGAACTGCATGAACTGGGATTGATTTCCTTTGATGAACTTCAGGAAGCGTATGCGCGCTATACCTGGGATCGCTGAGCTCCGTCTGCCCATCAAGCCACCGGCTGATGGTTCAGTGTGTCCCCTGCACTCCGAACGCGGGCCGGGGAACCGGGTCTCCCGCTCCGTCCGTACAGCTGCTCGCCCTGTGGAGGACCCATGAACCATACACGATCCATCGACATCATTCATCCCGAAATTCTGAAGAGCGCCCATGTTGCGGTGATCGGCACCGGCGGGATCGGAGCTGCCACGGCCCTGGCGCTGGCGAAGATGGGCATCGGGCATTTGTACCTGTATGACTTCGACACCATCGAGGACGTGAATATTCCCAACCAGCTTTTACCCATCGGCGCGGTGGGAAAGCCCAAGGTGGTTGGCCTGATTGAGGCTATCCGCTTTTTCACCGATGGCAAAGGGGTCGCGTACCGGTCCAGGGTCACGCCGGATACCCATCTGCCGGACGTGGACCTCGTTATCACTGCGCTCGACAGCATCACCGCCCGTCAGCAGGTCTGGCAGGCCCGGCGCTCCGGGTTTACCCGCTATTGGCTGGACAGCCGCATGTCGGCCCAGACATTTCAGCTCTATACCATCGACCTCTCCGGGGGCACGGCCTGGTATGAGACCATGCTGATGGGGACACGCGAAGAGGATGTTCCCAACGATCCCTGTACAGCCAAGGCGATTATCTTCACTGCGTTCATGGCTGCCGGGCATATCGCCAACCAGGTCATGCATCTGTTGAAAGGAGAACCGGCGCCCGCCTTTCTGTTCCATGATATCGCCCGCTTTGATCTGCGCACTGAGGGATGAAATGTCTTCGCCGGAACTCTCTCGCAGGATACAGGTCATGACCCTTCCCAAGGAGGAACCATGCTGACAGACCATTTACTGAAAAAGGTGCAGCAAGAACAGCAAAAACAACTTGCCCGCGAAACACAGGAAAAGGACCGCCTGATGGTGAAGGCCACGCGGGATATCCAGGCTTTCTTTGAATACGAGGCACCCGTTACGATCACGCATCTCTGGCCGGCCCTGATGACACCGCGGGCACGCTTTCTCCTTGAAGGGAAGGAATTTGAGATTTGCTATGAGAACGAACACCTCTTCCGCTACTGGATTTCCTATATCCAGGACCAGGACGAGGGCAGGAACTATATCCGTTTGAACCATGCCTGTGACCTTTTACCCTACATTATGGAGACCGCTTGATGGAGGGGGATCTGAAGGCACTGCGCGCCCTGTATGATATCCGCGAGGTCCTGACGGACCTGGGCGTGGAGATGTCGCGTGACTATGGGGTGTGCCCGCTTCCGCAGCATGCACACCACAACTTCACGGCGTCCTTCAGTGTCTTCATCTCCCCGGATGGTGTTCAGCGTTTCAAATGCCATGGAAATTGTGGGCTGCAGGGGGATGTGATCGATCTGGCCGGGTATCTGTGGGTGAGTGGGTACCATCCTGCGGACCCGGTCATGCTCCGCCGGGCTGTGGATGCGCTCCAGGCCCGGCGGGAGATGACATGGAGCCTCCCCGCCGGGCAGCCGAAGCGCCAGGGCCTGCCGCAAAAGCGATACCTGGATTTTCTGCCGATCGGATCGGAAGGCAGAGCCTACGCGCACCAACGCGGGTTGAGCGATCATTCCATTGAGTTGTTTGGGCTGGGCCAGGACCGGGACTACCTCACCATCCCGGCTTTCACCAACGGCAAATTGATGAGCATCAAGAAACGGGCCCTCAAGACCGGGATGCGGTACCTGGTTGAAAAGGGTTCCCGCAAATCCCTGTTCAATCATGATGCGGTCAAATATGCCCGCACTGTGGTTTTCTACGTCAAGGCGGAGATCCCGGCCATGTTGATGACCCAGCTGGGATATCAAGCCTGCGCACCGGGCATGGGGGAAACCTCCTTTGAGGAGGAATGGCGCCGGGCCCTGGCCTTTGCAAGGATCGTTGTCGTGGGAGACAACGATGATGCCGGCGTCAGGGCTGCGTCGCAGCGTGCCATGGATCTCGGTGGGTTGTTGAAATTCCCGCCCGGTCCATTCAAGGATCTGGACGAGTGGATTCTGGCCGATCAGACCGGCGCGAGAAAGGCGCTGGATACCTGGGTTCGAGAGGCAAGCGCATGAAACCGGGCATCCTGTGGGATTTCAGGGCATACAGTTTCCGGTCCACCAAACCGGAGGAACGCCAGAAGCAGGTGGAACGGGCCCTGCAGGATTTTTGGGAGGCTGGCGAGCCGAGCCGGGTGACGTTTCACCCCGGTGAAATGGAGGGGTTTCAAATCGATGGGTTGGCTGTGGAGCACTGCCAGAATACCACGCCGGGTCATTTTTTCATCTGGCGAAAGGAAGAAGGATGAACATTCCATCCATGATCCAATCCTGTTTTCGACATCGAAAACGGACGCTGCGCTATGACGGTTCACACTGTCCGGTCTACAGCAGTGACCATCTCAAACCGGAGCGCGTTGTCATCGCAGAAGGGGACACCCGGCTGCTTCTCCCGGTCACATGCGGAGCATGCGCTGCGACCTGGGATGAAATCTATGACTTGAGCGGGTTCACCGGTCTCAGTGCATCCGGTCCATGGGAGCAAAGCGGTCGTGCTCCGCAATCAGATCGTCGTTAAGGAGATGCAGGTACTGCTGTGTGACCTTGATGTCGCTGTGGCGGAGTATCCGCCGCAGGGCTTCCAGGTTTCCTCCGTTGCGCAGGAACTGGGTGGCAAAGGTATGCCGCATCTTGTGGGCGCGTCCATCGATGCCCAGCTTGTGAAAACGGCGCCGGATCAGCTGGGACAACCCATTGTACTCAAGGCGGGTTCCGTCCCGGTTGACAAACACCGCATCCTCACCGGGAGCGGCATCCCGCACGTTGTGGATGTAGACAAACAGATCCCTCGTGACCCGCTGACCGATCGGGACCACGCCTTCCTTGTTGCCTTTCCCATGCACTTTCACCAGCCGCTGTTCGAAGTCAATATCATCGACATCCAGTTGCACGACCTCATTCAGTCGGCAGCCGGTATCGAGAAAGAACGAGAAGATCAGGTGGTCCCGGACATTGCCGCGCACACTGTGGAGCAGGCGGGCGATTTCATCCTCCGTGAGGGTATCCTTGATCGGTTTGTTCAGACGCGGGGCTTTGGTGAAATCGGTAATGCAGCGGTCGGTCCAGCGCTGGAGATAAATCCAGCGGCAAAAGCGATTGATGACGGAATACGCCTTGTGAAGGGTTGCCGGACTGATCTTGTCCTCCATCCGGCCCGGACGGTCTCCATACCATTGAATAAACTGGTTCACGATCTCCGGTGTCAGATCGGACAACGCCATGTTCCCGGCATAGTCGAGAAACTGATCGAGATTGTCCTGGTAACTGCGCCGGGTTCGTGCAGAGAGCTTCCGGGCAGCGTTTTCCATCTGGAATGCCTGCATAGCGGTCTTCAAATCCATGATTCACCCTCCACGCTCAAGTATAGAACAAATGTTTTTCAGGAGCAAGGGAGAACAAAATCCGCCAGGATGGATCAAGACAGTCCGTGCCGGGAGAAAGAAAAAGGATGATTTCATGGCTTCAGGAGGAGAGAGGATGATCAAGTATTACTGGCGTTCCCTGGTTGTACTCTGGCGCTTGCTGACCCGGCGCCCGGTTGTTCAAATCCTCATTCAGGAGGGTATGATCGCTGACCTCCGGGGATTACCAGATGGCAAGTATACCGTGGACATCCTGGATTTCGATGTGAGAGATCCAGCCTGGATACAGCGGGAGATTGCGCGACTGACGGGGCGAACAAAAGCCGAAGTGCAGGCTGTGGATCTTGACGATCTGATCGACCAATATGAAGCAGCGGTTGAAACCTGGCTGTGGAAGTGGTAAAAGGAGAGCGCCATGTGTGACAGTACAACCCGGTATTTCAATCTGACGTTTGTTTTCGACGCCGAAAAGGGTCGGGAAGCATTCGTGCAGGATATGCTGCGCTCCAGGCAGTGTGACGAATTTGAATATGAAAGGGTGGGCGACCGTGCCCTGATCCTGCAAAGCGTGATCGCCTTATTCGATGCCTTTGACAACATCGTGGCCGATCATGCCCAATGCATTCTGGACACAACCTATAAGGGTCAGTTCGAGGAAGACCTTCTGTTCTTTCAGATTGCGGAAGGGGTCCTGTACTGGGCTGATCCCGTTCCGGATGCCTATCATCCGTTCCGAAAGGAAGCTGTCCATGCCGACTGATCACATGCATCCTGTCCGGCGCATTACCATGCATCGTGTCGAGGAGAAGGTGGAGGACGTCTCCTGTGAAAGCTGGCAGGCAGCGGACGAGATCCTGCGCCGGTGGGCACACACTGCGCCGGATGAAGGATATGAGAAAATCCACTTTCATATCACCTGGACAGACGGCGCCGGATACAGCGGGCGGTTCGATCTGCAATCCAAACACCGCTTGGAAGAGAACCTGCTCAACCGGCAGATCAACCATCACCTTTCCGTCACCTCCGGGTTATATCAACCGCGCTGGATGGGGGATCTTGTACGCAAGCAGTTGCTGGACATGTATTCTGAAGAAGAGCAGCAGGGCGCCCACCTTCTGCTGTTGACCCATGATCTCGGAGAGGTGCCGATCCTGATCACCGGGGAGCATGTACCTGAAGCAGCTGCCTGGGATTTGCCTGGGGTGAAGCGCTGAAGCAAGTTTCATCTACAGGATACTATCTGAGCCGATAGGACCTACATATTCTGACAGGGAGACAACGATGCGACATGTGATTAAAATACCGGATACCAACATTCGAGTCTATGCCAGTACCTTTGAAGGCCGCTCCAAAATTCATCTGCGTCATTTCTATCGCAACGACGAAGGCGAAATGATGCCCACCAAGAAAGGCATCACGATTGACCCGGACCGATACCAGGAGTTGGCAGACGCAATCCTGAAAATTGGCAAGGCTGAAGTAAGCGAGAAGCAAGAATGAAACCCGGCGACCAGGTTGCGAAAGCGTGTCCCTTATGCGGTCCGGCATCCCGTCTGGTTATCCGGGAAAACCGGGAGACGGGCAATCAGTTTCTTGGTTGCCCGCATTGGCCGGATTGCAACTATACCGAGCCGATCCCGGAGGAGATTAGGATGATTGCTGCCGGCGCTTCGAAGCTGCCGGGGTTCTGATGTAGAAGGAAGGATCTGATCTTGATCTGAACGTCAGGAGGAAGATTTTCAGCGGGATTTCGGTTATGCCAATATTTAGGTGGAGCAATCCTTTATGTTGAAACTCGGGCAGGCGGGTTAACATCATAGGATTCGACGTAGAAATGGTTTGTTTATTTAATTCATAAGCTGTATATTCCTAAGGATGTGACGAAGAGATAAAATTTGTAACCATTTGGGAAATTCGTCTGAAGAATGAACCTTGTGGAGATTCACGGGGTGGAAAAAACAGGAGAAAATGTTCAATGAAGAAATGTAAATTTTGTGCAGAAGAAATACAGGACGAGGCACTGATTTGCAAACATTGTGGTCGTGATCAGCAGGTTAACATATCCCAAGAGGCAGAAGTAAAAAGGAAAAGAACCAATACGTGGATTATAGTGGTTGTGGCAGTTGTCATTTCATGTCTATGTATTGGATCACTTGGTTCTCCGGGATCAGATGAGGCGGCCGATGAAGATGGCACATCGGATCAAGTGTCAGCTACACAGCAGCAGGGTGACGATATTGAGAATACTCCAACTGCCGAAGTACCAACAGAGATTGTGCCAACAGAAGCGCCATTGGCCCCACCTATTGAAGAAATCCTGGAAAACAACCACAACATGACGGATGTACAACGCAATCGTTATAACGATAGTTTAGTGGGCAACCGTATTGATGATTGGCTGGGGGTTGTCCTGGAAGTTAATGAGCGCGAATTGCTGGGAAGGTATTCCGTATACGTGGATGTGAGGGGGGGCGGATTAGGTCCTGAGGTTACAATCGAAGTGGATGAGGAAACCGCTTTGTCGATCAATAAAGGTGCTACGATCAGTTTTAATGGCACAATCAGGAGTGTGGGAGATTTTATGGGAACCACTGTCTACGTGGAGAATGCTGTGATTAGAACAATACATATGGGAAATTGACCCAAGTAGGGAGCGCCGTTCTTATTACTGGACGGTGCTTAGTTCTGTTTCCTCCTTGAATGGAACCGTGATCCATAACGGGTGCCCTGGCAAACCTGGTAGGGGAGCATTGAGACTATTTCCTACGGCTTTGTCCGGTGAGGTAGAATAACTCCGCATCGCCGTAGTGTATCCCTTCTACAAGGGGAGATGATCAATCAGCATTTTGAGAAGATGATATATTTCCCGTAACCAATCGTAGAAAACCCTGTCTGCTGGCAGGGTTTTTTTAAATTGGTAGAACAGACCGCAATGAAATGATTGGGTTTGAACGGATCATGGTATGGGAAGCATTCGCAAATAGTTAGCTCTCTGAAATCTCCATAAATTACAGGAGGTGAGGCTTCTCTCCTTCCTCCGGGTGAATGAAAATAGAGGACACCAGATAGAAGATAAATGGTACAAGAAATTGGGAGAAGGTCTAAAAAATAGACCTTCTCCCTGGATGGAAGATGGTCTAAATTGCACCCTTGGTCACAGATCCCCCCATATATAGGGGTTATAAAGCATAAAACCCCCCGTATCTGGGGGGTCTCTTAATAAACCCTCGACCTTCTCCTTGGCAAGGAGACGTTCTACCACTGAACTACACCCGCATTTGCACCCGAAAGCATAACCCGAAACAGGGC
>JAFGNO010000092.1 GCA_016926985.1 Anaerolineae bacterium | reverse complement strand
CCGCGCACTGCGGCCTGGCGCCTGCTGGAGCGCGGTCACAAAGTCCAGCACCCGGCGCTTCTGGGCGTCATCCAGCCTGTGAAGCCGTTCGATAATCTGCTGCTCAACCGGAACGCTTGCCATCTCACCCATCTTTCCACAAACTCGCTTCCTTCAGTCTGATTTTACCGGGGAGATATCCCTATTATACGGGCATATGGTTGATCATGAGAAGACAAGCGAAGACCTCATCCGATTAGCCGCCCTCATCCGGCAGCACGCGGGTCAGCAGCGCGTAGAACGCCGGGCCGTGGTGGTGCTCGACCAGGTGGCGCAGCTCGTGGACAGTTAAACTATGGTCATCCTCCCATATAAGTAAAGGCTGCCCAGTAGTAAGGGTGAGAATAATCTGTCGAATCCCTCAGCCATAACTGCGCAGCGCGCAAGGCTGCTGGCAGGGACATCCCTGCTTCAAGGTGATTCCGATAGAAGCGCTCCATAAGCTGCGCTGTACTTCTATCATCTACCATCCATAAACTACTTACCACCGCTGGTACCCCTGCTTGCAGGAACCCGGCGGGCAGCCCAATGTACTCATCTGGCGACGACCCTGTTTCAATGATGCCTGTTTCACAGGCGGAAAGCGTAACGAGGAGGGAGGAATCGAGATCCAGTTCGCAGATGATCTCCGCCAATGTAAGTGATTCATCATAGCAGATTAGCCCGGATGCCATTGTGTTACCCCAGTCGAAATAGCCGTGGCAGGAAAGGTGTAAGTAAGCACAGCCAGAGGCTTTCATCGTCACGACTGACTGGGTTGCTGCTGCGTTAAGAAGAAGCCTGGCATCGAGCAAATCGCCCAAGGCCCGCGCTTCAGTCACAGCATTGGTTAGGGGTTGTATCCTGGCATCTGCATAGTCATTGATACCTACCACCAGCGCCGCTTTCCCGCTGCGCTCTGCTGCACGGCGGCGCGAAATATCCAGTGCATAGCCGGAAGGCGCGTAGCTGATCTCATAGTCGTCGAGGAGGTAACGCTTCTTGCCGTTCTCCATGCGCCAGGCCGCATGAAGGGGTAGTAGCTGCATCCCACCGGAGGGCATCAGGATGATTTGCTTCACACCCAGTTTCTGCAATTGATCGTGGACTGGGCCGAACAATCTGTCCCAGACCCCACCGCAGATACGGTCAATTGCTGCTTTCCACGTTTCTGCCAGACCACCAACGCGAAAGGCCAGGTATTCTCGCTGCCAGCCCGGCCTGTCTTCAGAGCCCTCAAGGAGGGCATTGAGATGAGCCTCTTTGAAATCATTGAGGAAGACAACATGCGACTCCGAGAGAGTCTCTACGCCATGCGGGACGATAAAAATGGCGCTTCCCTGTGCGGTGATTAGCGGGGCAACCAGGGCGCTGTTTTCCGGGATAAGCGCCAGCAGCACCGGGAGTTCAATTTCAGTCGGGATAAAATCAGGTCGTTCTTCACGGATGGCCTGAACCAGGTTTTTGAGCTGCTCCCGTTTTTCTTCCAGTTGCTTCCGTTTCCATTCACGAATTCGGCGCAAATTTTCATCGGTAAATCTCTCCTCGGAAACCGGCTGTAGCCCATCCTCCAGCATTCTGATGACGACACGTGAATCATCCAGTGTCTTCTGCTCGTCTTTTAACAGGCTGGCATCGTCCGTACTGCTGAGCGCCAGCGCTTCTGCAAGCAGACGGGTTTTTCCCTTTTCGAGCATGGACAGCGCAGCTGCTGGCTCGTTGCCATGCAGCAGGCAGTAGGCCACACGGCTGAACAGGCAGGCGGTTTCGCCGACCGCCTTCTGGCGTCCTGTCCTGGAATAGGACTCCTCTAACAAGAGGTTCCCGGCTTCAATTGCGGCGATGTATGCTTGCTTGGCTGCTTCCCAGTTCCGGTTGCCAAAATAAAGGTTGCCAAGGTTACGCTGTATGCCCAGATAGCTCATGGGGTAAGCATCCAGCGTGTAGATTTCCAACGCCTGCTCGTAATGATGGATGGCCCTTGCGCTATTTTCAGCCAGGTTGCCTGGATACTTTGCATAGGCCAGCCCCAGGTTAAGCTGCGTCATTGCCCAGTTAAAGGGGGAAGCTGTCCGCGTTCTGACTTCAAGAGCCTGTTGGTAATAATCGATAGCCTGTTCGATGTTGCTAACCCGGCTTCCCGTTTTGCGATCCATATAGGCAATTGCCAGGTTGTGCAGAACCATTCCCCATCGTTCCGGGTGGCTGATACGTGTGTAAACCTCCAGCGCGTTTTCAAAACACTGGATGGCCTTTTCGATGTTTTCCTCCCGGCTGCCCTGCTGTCGTTCCAGGTAAGTAAGGGCCAGGTTATTCTGCGTGCTGGCCCAGTCCTGTGGATATTCGGTACGGGTCCTGACCTTCAGCGCCAGCTCATGATGTTCAATAGACTTTTCGAGGTTGTCGCTCCGCTTACCCCAAACGCGGTCGGCATAGGCGTTCCCCAGGCTGTTCTGGGCAGAAGCCCAGTCTGTCGGGCGATCAGGGCGATAGATCATCTCAATCGCCTGCTGGCTGTGGCTGATGGCGAGTTCAATATTCTCTGCCCGGTCACCCCGGATACGCTCCAGGTAGATATTCCCCAAACAGTTGTGGATTCCCACCGTTTCGGTGGAAAGATCCATGCGTTCGGCAACCTCGATAGCCACCTGATAAATCTCAATTGCAAGCTCCATGTTATCTGCCCGGTTCCCTTCAATGCGGTTCCGGTAGGCCTCTCCCAGCACCATCTGGATCTCCAGCCACCACTCGGGGAATTCGCGCGGGTTATAAACCTCCTCGGCAAGCTGGCAACAGGCGATGCATTTTTCGATATTGGCGCTGCGGTCACCTCGGATGCGTCGCAGATATGTGGATGCCAGCATCACCTGGGCCATAGCCCATTGATCCGGATATTCATCACGGTTGTAGATTTCCAGCGAGAGTTCATGATGCTCGATGGCCTGTTCGAGGTTTTCAGCCCGGTCACCCAGCGGGTTATCGTGCAGGCGATTGGCCAGCAGGGCCTGGAACATGGCCCACCGGTCCGGGTCTTCGTTTCGGTCGATCAGCGTTAGTCCCTCTCGGAGGCCATCGATATGGCGGGTAAGATCGGCGGTGCTTTCTATTGGTTCCGACAGCATAGTGAGGATATCCCGGATCGCCAGCAAGCGATTGATTCGGTCATCCTGGTGTCGTCTCGGCGATTCCCTGAGGAGCTTGTCGATCAGGGGACCTGTCTTGAACAGGCAGTCGATGACGGGAGCGGTTTCGGGGTTCTGCTCGCTGATCATTTTCAGTGCGCTGGGCCCTGACATCTTGATGACAGTCATCTGGAAAGAGGAGATGTCGGGGGTTTCATCCGGTGGCATCAGAGGCTCAAATGCCATATCGGTCCCCTTTTCCCGGCAGTCCCGGAGTAACTGACGGTGGAATTGAATGAAGCGTGACCGATCGGCATTCCCACGGTGTTGATCCTGATGGGCCTTGAGCACCTGATCGGCTTGATCTGTCAGCAGCAGGTCACGTTCCATTTCTACGATATCTCTGGTCTCTAACCATGTTTCGGCCTCAAGAAATTCAAGTACTATCTGGGCCAAGCGTTCCATGTCTGGCATGTTTTCAAACCTTTCGATGACCTGACTCTACTGTCAGTACAGCGTTGAATAAGTGTTTGGGGTTATCGTCCGCGCCAGACCAGGCTGGTCCTCAAAAATAAGCCCTTAACCTCACCCCCGGATCTCCCTGCGGTCGGCTCGTCCCCTTCCCCACACATGAGAAAGGAGATCGAAGCCGCTTGGTGGAGCGACGAGCAGGGGGTAAGGCTCTGTCAACTACTACCGGCTTCCAGCCGGTAGTAGTTGACTCGAATGCGGCTATTTTGCGTTGGAGAGGGTGTTGAAAGACAAAACTATTATTTACCCCCTCTCTGAGGGCCTGCCGGGGCGAGTCTCAGCCCGCCATAACGCAGCATCGGAACGGCGGATCTTATAGATGCCGCTAACCTTCCTTGCTGCCAGGCGTCCGCGGCGAATAGCCGCGTAGACCGTCTGCTCGGATACATTGAAGAACTCTTCAACCTCGGCCACCAGCATCTCTTTGTCGATGGCTCGCTGGCCAGCGAGCATTCCCGCCACAGACAGGTCCTCATCGAGCGCCGGCCAGTGCAATCCGTCCAACATCAGTTCAATATCGTCACGCTGCTCCGGAGAAGCCTTCTCAAGCAGCGGATACCAGTCGAGTGGGGTGCTGATCACCCGGCCATCAGCCAGTGAAACAACCAGGTGCGTATCCGTAACATAAGCCTCAACGGGGCGAGTATCTACAGCAATCTCTACCATCTTGAAATCCTCCATTACTCAGGGACAGAACGCCTGCCATTTCTTGAGTATCGCCGCCTGACGCTCCTCGATAATCTTTTCAATATCGCGCAGTTCATGGTCTGGCATACCACCCGAGACAGCTAAGCGAACGGGGTCCACCCAGAACTTCGCTGTGAACTGCTCCCTTTGAACGTGTACATGGGGCGGCTCGACACAATCCTGTGCGTAAAAGAAAAAGCGGTATGGACCCTGGCGAAAAACAGTTGGCATGCAAGCCCTCATCCTTTCAGTCAGAATAATTGTATAAAATAGTTTACATTTATTCAAGAGTAAGTAGCCCGCCCCTGGAGGCCCACAAGGGGTACCCTTACATTTACTCACTTTGAATCGATGTCTCCATAAGATGCTGGAGTAGGATTAAGGGAGACCGGTTAGCCAAACCTCACGACTATGTTATCATAAGGCGTGTGATTACTGTGTGCAGAAAAGGAAAAACAGCGTGGAGTGCGATCGCTGCGGGGCGCAGGTTGAGCCCGGCGAAGAGATGGATT
>JAFGNO010000091.1 GCA_016926985.1 Anaerolineae bacterium | reverse complement strand
GGCTCCGCAACCAGGCCCAGCCGCATTCCGACAAATCGGGTGACCGGTGTCAGGACAAATGCGATCCCAAACGCGATGGCAAAGGTGATGATATACGCAAAGTACGGTGTGTGGGCCATTTCAAGCCGTGCCAAACTGGCGGTCTCCGGCATCACCAAGGCCGGGCACAATGAACCCGTTCTCATTCAGCCTATCATCGACGGCTGCCAGGTGGATGGGGACATCGGGGTGCGCGGTGTGCAGTGCGCGGACGCCCTCCGGAGCAGCGATCAACCCGACAAACTTGATGCGGTTGGCACCCCACCTTTTCAGGAGCTTCACGGTTGCCACCGCGGAGCCGCCGGTTGCCAGCATCGGGTCCAGCACCAGGCATACCTGTACGGTTGGATTAACAGGGAGCTTGTTATAGTATTCAATCGGTCGCAGGGTTTTCTCGTCGCGGTAAAGCCCGATATGCCAGACCTCGGCAGAGGGCAGCATCTCCCAGATACCGTCCACCATACCCAGCCCGGCCCTCAGAATGGGCACAAGGCCAATGGCCTCCTGTACTTCTGCACCTGCTGCCTGTCCCAGGGGTGTTTCGACGGTCACACTGCTTATCAAAAGATCGGCAGTTGCCTCATAACACAGCAAGATCGCCAGTTCACGGACAATCTGCCGAAACTGCGTGGACAATGTGTGCCGGTTGCGAAGCAGGGTCAGTTTATGCTGGACGAGCGGGTGCTGGGAGATGAATACCCCTTCCATGAGGTATCCTCCTTGTATGTGTGTTCACCGCAAAATATACCGGTTGAATTCTATGCTGGCCCGAAGGCCGTGGCAACTTGCTACAATCCTCCTTCGATAACCAGGGTGTCAAGCCGTCCTAAATGCTGTACTTCAAGCGAAACTTGGTCGCCTGCTTGGAGTAGTTGATCGGGATTTTCGGCCCCCTGCTCATAGAGCGTGCCATTGGTGATCGCACCGGAAGCAAGTACTTCCCCGGGATGCAGGGTTACATCCCGGGATGCATGTGCGACCATCTGGGCAAAGGTCCATGGGGCATCTGCAAAGCTGCCCTGTGATTTGATCTCCCCGTTGACCATCCCCTGTACGGATAGGTGTAGCCGGTTTCCGGCCTCCGTATTTTCAAGGGCATCGCCCAGCTCATCCGGCGCGACGAGCGCCGGGCCAAGGCTGGTCGCGAAGTCTGCGCTTCTGCCCGGACTCATACCGCATTCCGCCTCCTGAACGTAGATTTCGCGGATGCTCCAGTTGTTCAGGATCGTATAACCTGCGATGTAGCTGTCAGCCTGGTCAACCGGGATATTTCGCCCGGCTTTCCCGATAAAACAGGCGATTTGAAGCTCGTAGTCAAGCGTTTGACCAATGGCAGGAATGGGGAGCGGGTGATCGGGGCCCAGCAGGGTGAAGGGGTTTCCGTAATAATACAGAGGCCATTGTCCCCACGATTTGGGGACTGCACGAGAGCGCATCCGTGCCATGTTCCGGGCATGCTTTTCGAATCCGGCAAAAATGCGTAAGCTTAGGATATTGGGTAGAGGTGGCAGCAGGAGCACGTCCTGCCGCTGACGGGCAACCGGCTGTCGCCTGGCGCCTTTTAACTCCAGACAGGTGTTGCCGGGGAGCAAATCGATGAGAGTCCGGAGATGGGGCTGCATATCCTGCCAGGCATAGAGAATATCCAGCATGGTCTGGGGGATATCCCGCGCAGCAAAGCCATGTGTTCCCTGTGCCCAGGTCTGGGCGACTGCCAGGTCAACCACGCATTCAGTGTCCAACAATGCACCGGGTTTGACGGTCGGCATCTGCTGGTCAATAGGTAGTTCGACATATGAAACAAGTTTCATTATCACCCTCCAGATATGCGGCTTTTTGCCTTTTCTCTATTGTATTGTACTTGGATATTAAAGGGGAAAGTATGTCAACTACTACCGGCCGGAAGCCGGTGGACCAAGCCTCGTATCCGGGACGTATGGCCGCCGCTGTCCGAAGACAGCGCGAGTACAAACCAGGGGGTTTGACCTTGAACATTTTATGCAGGCAAGGTTTCCTGTCTGCAACCCCCTATGCTCCGTTGTTAAGGTACAAACCGTTAACTTCTGCTGAGCAGAGTGCCTTCGACCTTATCACCAGTATATCACAGGTGTTTTTATCTGAGGCTGAAGCCTTATCTGCCTGCGCCTTTCTCCATCGCCTTCAGGCGAAGGTATCCGGCGCTTTACGCATTGCTGGAGGTTTCTGAGACCATGAAACCACGTCGTCTGACGTATGCTAATCTGACACCACAGGAACTCAAAAAGGTGAAGCACCTGGAAGAATCTCTGGGGACCTTTGTGCTTGTCCTTGAGCCAAAGGCTGATCTTGCCAACCTGACTGATGATCAATTGAGCCGCATCCAGGCGCTGGAAGAGGAATTAGGCGTCTGGCTCCTGGCTTACCAGGGGCGGGGGGAGTAGGCTATGGCCGAGATTGGGCCGGGGGTGACCGGTACGAAAACAATTATCGTAACCGATGATCTGACTGCAAGCCACCTGGGCAGCGGTGAAATTGGTGTCTTCGCCACCCCGGCGATGGTTGCCCTGATGGAAGGGGCGGCAGTTGCAGCACTGTCTCCCCTGCTCCCTGCCGGGCAGACCAGTGTGGGCGTTGCTATCTCAACCAATCATCTTGCTGCCACCCCAACCGGGCATCAGGTGAGAGCCGAGGCGGTGGTGACCGGCGTCGACGGTCGGAAAGTCATGTTCCAGGTGAAGGCCTGGGATGAAAAAGAGTTGATCGGAGAGGGGACACACACCCGTTTTCTGGTTGACCTTGATCGCTTCCTGGAGCGGGTCAGCAGCAAACGCCGCTAATCCTCCTGAACCGGTTGTATACACTCCTCAAAGTCATTTTCCGGGTTGTTGACCAGCAGCGACACCGCGTAGGCCTCCATCTGATCAGCCGGGTAAGGGCCGATCAGGTGATCAAGTTGATCGGGCGGCCTTTCTGCCGGATCAAGCCAGTCGTTGATGGCCTGCTCTGGCAGGATGAACGGCATCCGGTCATGATAGTCTGCCACCAGTGCATTGGGCCGGGTAGTGATAATTGTACAGGATCTAACCAGATCACCCAGCGGCGAATGCCAGGTCTCCCATAGCCCGCCAAAGGCAAACGGCGCGCCTGATTGCAACCGGAAGTAATACGGTGTTTTTCGCGATTCGCCGGGCTCTTTTTTCCACTCATAAAATCCATCAGCGAAAATGAGGCATCGTCTTCTTATATAAGCTGCGCGAAAGGCGTTTTTCTCTACCAGGGTTTCACCCCGTGCATTAATCAGCCTACTGCCTATCTTTGGGTCTACCGCCCAGAAAGGGATTAATCCCCAGATAAAAAAATCCAGTTTGCGGGCACCCTCATTAGCGACCACCGCCACCGGTTGAGTAGGGGCAATATTATATCGAGGCCTTATGTGCTTGTCAGGTGTTATCAACCAGGGAAAGGTTTTCCGCAATTCTTCCAGATCAACTGTAAACGCAAAGCGTCCGCACATCGCGCTTCTCCTTCCTTGGTTTACCCCATTGCCGTAATATAGTCTACCCGGATTTTGTAGGTGACCCGTATATCATCGCCAATTGCAAACCCGCGTGAGCCCGTATATTTGACCTTCAGATCATTGATGTGCTCATCTGCGTCTTCTTCAATGATCTCGGTCACTTCCCCACGCAGTTGCAGGTAACGGTATGCATTATCCGGATCGACGATCAGGCAGGCGACCTGTGGTCGGTTCCGCATATTCTGGTCTTTAACCCGTCCCCTGGCAGAGTTGATCAGAATATGCTGTCCATCGTGGTTGAACCAGACCGGCGTTACCTGGGGTGTGCCGTCCGGCATCAGGGTTGCCAGGTATAGGAATGCGCGCTTGGCGTCGCTGATTAAATCATGGAATTGTTCGGGTATGCGATCCATTATCTGTCTCCACGGATACTTACTAACGGGCACGATATTGCAACGCTTCAGCGAGATGATGGGTCTGGATATGGTCGGAGCCTTCCAGGTCGGCAATGGAGCAAGACAGCTTCAATATCCGGTGGTAGGCGCGGGCGCTCAGGTGCATCTGCCGCATTGCTGAGCGCATCAGGGCTTCGCTCTCCGGGTTGAGCCGGGCGATCTCGGTGACCTCCCTGGGGCCCATATCCGCGTTGCACAGGATTTTTCGCCTGCCTTCCAGTCGTGCAAATCGCTCTGACTGCCGGTCGCGGGCTGCCTGGATGCGCGCCCGCACCGTTTCGGAGAGTTCGCCGCGCCGGTCGTCGGTCAGTTTTTCATAGTCCACGCGGGGTACTTCGATGTGGATGTCAATGCGATCCATCAGGGGGCCGGAAATCCGCTGCCGGTAGCGCGTGATTGTGCTCTGGCTGCATGTGCAGGGTTTAACCGGATCGCCATAATAGCCGCAGGGGCAGGGATTCGAAGCCGCAATCAGTATGAAGTTGGAGGGAAATGTCATCGACCCTGAAGCCCGGCTGATCGTAACGCTGCGATCCTCCAATGGCTGCCGGAGGTTCTCCAGTTCTTTGCCAAACTCAGGCAGCTCATCCAGAAAAAGCACGCCCCGGTGCGCGAGGCTGATTTCCCCTGGCCTGGGCCAGCTTCCACCCCCCACCAGCCCGGCATGGCTGATTGTGTGATGTGGCGCCCGGAACGGGCGGTGCTGGATCAGCGAGACGCCTTCCGGCAGCAGGTCGGCTACCGAGTAAATCCGTGTGACTTCCAGTGCCTCGTCCAGTGTCATGCGCGGCAGGATACCGGGCACCGCGCGGGAGAGCAGCGTTTTTCCGGAGCCGGGAGGGCCGGTCATCGCCACGTTATGCCCGCCCGCTGCCGCCACCTCCAGCGCCCGCTTAACGTGTTCCTGCCCCTTGATGTCGGCAAAATCGACGATATAAGCTGGCAGATCGGGGGGCGGTGCAGCGTTTGAACGGTCAAACGGGGGGATGGCGTCGAGGCCAAGCAGGTGTTCAACCAGCGAGATCAGGTGATCGACCGGGATGACATCAATATCCGGAACAACTGATGCTTCTGCGACGTCATCGGCGGGAACAAAAATGCGCTCCAGGCCCAACTCATGTGCCAGGTAAGCCGAAGAGATGACCCCGCGAACATGCCTGACACTCCCATCCAGTGAGAGTTCGCCGACCACCAGTGCCGACTCCACGCAGTCTGGCGGAAGCTGACCGCTGGCGATCAGCACGCCCAGCGCAATTGCCACATCATAAGCCGGGCCTTCCTTGCGCAGGTCGGCGGGAGCCAGGTTGATGGTCAGCCGCCGCGAGCCGGGGAAACTCAAGCCACTGTTGCGGATTGCCGCCCATACGCGGTCTTTTGACTCTTTGACGGCGGCGCTGGGTAGGCCTACCAGAGTCAGTGCTGGCATGCCTTTACTGGCATCTACTTCGACCTCTACCAGCACGCCGTCTAATCCGACCAGGGCGCAGCTATTGACCTTAGCCAGCACGGCTTATCTCCATGGCTGGGAAAGTGCCTGATTCTGATT
>JAFGNO010000090.1 GCA_016926985.1 Anaerolineae bacterium | reverse complement strand
TATCAGGTGGTGACTGACGACGAGAAGCGCGGACGAATTGCTGAAATATGGGGCGTCGAGTCCCTGCCCGGTAAGGTTGGACTCACCATTGTTGAGGCCATGCACGCCGCGTCAGAAGGCACAGTGCGGGCGGCGTATGTGATGGGTGAAAACCCGATGATGTCCGATCCAAACACCAGCCATGTAGAGAAAGCCCTGCGCAACCTTGACTTTCTCGTGGTGCAGGATATCTTCCCCAGCGAGACAGCGCTGCTTGCTCATGTGATCCTTCCTGCAGCCTCATCGCTTGAGAAAGATGGCAGCTTTACTAACACCGAGCGGCGCGTCCAGCTCCTTCACCCGGTCCTGCCGCCTCCCGGTGCAGCCCTCCCGGACTGGGAGATCATCGGTGAGCTGGCTCTGCGTTTTGACGAGGAGATGGGCCGCCACCGGCCTGAGGAAATGTGGCTGTTCCCCTCTACCTCAGCCATTATGGATGAACTGGCTCAGGTGACTCCGATCTATGCCGGTATCAGCCACAGGCGCCTCACTGATGAAGGGCTTCAGTGGCCCTGTACTTCACCCGAACATCCCGGAACACAATACCTGCACGCGACCAGGTTTTCCCGTGGTAAAGGGATGTTCAGCCCAATCCGGGCGCAGGACCCTGCGGAACAACCGGATGAAGACTACCCGCTGATCCTCTCAACCGGGCGTGTGCTGTATCACTACCACTCCGGCACCATGACACGCCGCAGCGAGCCGCTGGACTGGCGCGAGCCGGGCGGATTTATTGAAATCCACCCGGAGGATGCCCTGGCAGCAGACCTTAAAGAAGGTAATACCACAGTGATACAGAGCCGGCGCGGGGAGGTGCGGGCGGTGGTGCGCATCAGCACAAAAGTGCCTCAGGGGACGGTCTTTATGGCTTTTCACTGGCGCGAGTCGCCGGCTAACATGCTCACCCAGGATTTTGCGCTCGACCCGGTGGCCAAGATACCGGAATATAAAATCTGCGCTGTACGGATTGAAAAGGGCTGAAAATAGCCTTCCGCTGCCGACAGATATAATCAGGCCCTCGCATTTGCGGGGGCCTGCCTGTTATCTGCCTGCTTCCGGTTGAGTTATCAATCGCCGTTTTTGAACAGCCCGGATCATCTCGTCTGTGGCTTTTGCCGCAAATACGGTAAAAGCAAACATGATCGGCATCAGGTAGCGGGGCTCAACGAGGAGCATCGACATCATCCCCGACACATACACGATCCAGGCTGCCAGCGGGCAGCCTGCCCATTCTCTCCTTTTCAGCGCGATAGCGATCCCGACAGTACCAAACACCAGCCCCCAGAAATGCCAGATGTACATCAGCAGCTTACGCCAGAATCCCGGCACGCTAAGAACCTCCCACAGGCTGGCCTCTCCCGCCAGAAAAGCCCTGGCGACCGCCTTGACTCCCGCCCCGCGTGGGACAAGGATCACCGTGCCATAGGGCTGGCGGTAAGCCTCCAGCAGCCGCGTGATAACGCGGCTGGCAAACGGCCCCGGATTTTTGAGGATATTTAGAACTGCTGCAGCAAGGTACTCCACCGCGTCAAGGTGTGGGTTGTCTGCGCCATATCCCATATCCTGCAACGCCGCCAGCGCCAGGCTGTCCTCCGTGCCCAGCAGGTCGCCATCCGGGCGGCTGTTCATCCAGAAATGCACAAAGGCAGAGGCGCTGATCGGCGTGGCCTCACCGGTGATGATCCCGGTGCGCACAATCCATGGCGTGATGATCAGCACCATAACCAGCACCATGATGCCAATCCCTCTCAGCAGTTTACGGCGGTCAGCTTTGATAAGCAGCACGTGTGGCAGTAGAAAAAGCGGGAAAACCAGCGGGACCGGCCGGGTCAGGTTGGCGACACCAAGCAGTACGCCAGCCAGAGCGTACGCCCCCATTTTGTGACTGCTGACAGCGCGCAGGTAGAGCCATATAAAGGCCACAAAGAGAATGACGTACATAGTTTCGGTGGCAACTGTGCCTGCCATAAAGACATAACGCAGGTCCAGCGCCTGCATGACCAGCGCAATGATTGCCACCCGCTTTCCGAACAGGTCATAAGCAATCAGATACACCAGCAGAGCGACGATCACATCCAGAACTGCCTGGATAATCCGGGTCAGCGTAGTCTGCGCGGGAATGTCAGCATTCAGCCAGTTGTAGATTGGGATCAGGAACGCCGGGTATATCGGCCCAACGGTCACCGCTGCCTTATCATAATCCCTTTCGTCTGCCGGGATCCCCAGCCGCCAGGGTTCCTGGGCAATGCTGACATAATAGGCGCTGTCATCAAAGGCATAATCATCACCGCTGAATACCGCCACCATCACAAACACGCGTATCAACAGCGCGAGGGCCAGTATTATCCAGACCGCCCGGTCAAAATGGTATCCTCGTTCTATGGGTTCCAATTGATTCCTCTGGAGGGCAGCCGTACACGGCAACCCCGGTACCGCACCAAGTATAGCGGCACATTTCCAAACCGTAAACAATGCCCAGCAGCCGTTTCATTGGTACAAAGCCTTTTGCAGCCCCCCCCACGCAGGGATAGAATAACCTCCGCACCAGCCAATCAGACCAGGTAAACCATGAATCGACTCGAACACATCGCAAAACGAATAGGCCGATCGCTGCTCTCTCATCGCACGCCCACCCTTGACTGGAAAAGCCTGCTGAAAGCGGAGGAAGATCGCTGGCTGTCGGCTGTTCAGTACGCTACAGGCGGGAGCCGGGTGCTGATGGCTACCAGCACAGGGCGTCACCAGGGCCTGACCTCGCTGGAAAGCATCCTGGCGACCGCACTCACGCTGCGTGGCGCCCGGGTCGAATTTTTTCTCTGCGATGCATTGCTTCCGGCCTGCATGGAAACCACTGTCCAGCACACCCATCTTGCAAGTTTTGTCAGGCATGGGCCACAGGCATCGGTCTGTGATGCCTGTTACCGGTCCGGTCGCAAGATGCTGAGTCCACTTGGCCTCCCCATCCATACCTACAGCCGCTGGATCACGCCGGACGAATCACAGCAAGCCAATTTGCTGGCTTCATCCCTCTCTTTTGACCAGATTGGTAACTATACGCTGAATGGGCTGGCAGTCGGGGAGCATGCTCTTGCCGGGACGCTGCGATTTTTCATCCGGGGTATGCTGGAGGGCGTGGCTGAGCGTGAGGCTGTTCTCCGCCGCTATTTCCATGCCTCGCTGCTTACGGCTTTCGCCATGCAGCGGATTCTCGATCAAAACAACTATGACGTTGTTTGTTTCCACCACGGGATCTATGTGCCACAGGGCGTGATCGGGGAAGTGGCCCGGCATCGCGGCATTCGCGTTGTGAACTGGAATCCCGCTTATCGCAAGCAAACCTTCATTTTCACCCATGGGGATACCTACCACCACAAACTCATGGAAGAGCCAGTCGAAAACTGGGAGGCTATCCCCTGGACTGAAAACGCAGAAGAACAGGTTATGGCCTACCTCAAGAGCCGCTGGTATGGTACGGAGGACTGGATCTGGTTCCACGAAGACCCAACTGAAAACCTGGAGGAGATCAGCCGGGAGCTTGGTGCGGATTTTTCAAAACCGTCTGTGGGCCTGCTGACTAATGTTATGTGGGATGCCCAGCTACATTATCCCGCCAACGCGTTCCCCAATATGCTGGACTGGGTGCTGCGGACAATCCGGTATTTTATCAAACGCCCGGACCTACAGCTGATCATCCGTGCGCACCCGGCGGAGGTAAGGGGAACTTTGCGCTCCCGCCAGCCAATCGTTGATGAGATTGGGAAAATCTTTCCATCCCTGCCCGATAATATCATCCTTATCCCACCAGAAAGCCAGGTCAGCACTTACGCGGTTATGATGCAATGTGACAGTGTGATTATCTACGGCACAAAAACCGGGGTTGAATTATCCAGCGTGGGGATTCCAGTAATTGTGGCAGGTGAAGCCTGGATTCGTAATAAGGGGATTACCCGGGACGCCAGTTCTGCTGAGGAGTATTTCGCCATTCTGGATAACCTGCCATCTGGTCGGCGGATGAGCGATGAACAGACACAACGGGCACGAAAATATGCCTTTCACTTTTTCTTTCGCCGTATGATCCCGCTGCCTTTCATGGAACCGCGTAAAGGCTGGCCTCCGTATACCGCGCGATTAAGCGGTCTGGACAATCTCCTGCCCGGCAGGGTTCTTGGGCTTGACGTGATTTGTGAGGGCATCCTGAAAGAAACACCCTTTATCTACCCTGCCGAGGATCTTCCGGAGCAGCAATCGCCGGAAAAAGCTCATCCCTCAAGCAATCCTTCTTCGATCAGCAGTCCGGACAGCCCTTCCCTGAGCGTATAGACAGGCTCCCAGCCAGTCAGCGCCAGTATCTTTCGGCGGTCGGCTAGCAGCAGAGGACGGTCTGCCTTTCTCATGAATTGCTCCTTTGACTGCGCCCTGACAGGCCTTCCCAGGATATCAGACAGTGTATCGAGGATATCCTGCACTGAATGGGCTTCCCCTGTGCCCAGGTTGACCACCAGATAAGGGTTTGCCAGGTCTGCAGCCAGCAAACTCATGAACCCTGCTACCACATCGGCGGTATAGATATAGTCGCGCTGGCTGGATAAACTCCCCAGGTTGATCGCATCACCCTGGTGAAGCTGCTCCATAATATGTGGGATGACATGGGGATTTGTTTCGCCCGGCCCATAGACATTGAACAACCTTACAGCAATGGCGGTAATGTCACCTCCCTGGCTGTGGCGTTCCAGGATTGCTTCGGTGAGCCATTTGCTGTAACCATACACATCGACCGGTCCCTGGGGAAGTGTCTCCGGGCAGGCTGCATTATATGGCGGATAAACTGCAGCAGTCGACACAGCAATCACCCGGCTGGCTTTTGTCAGCCGCGCGGCCTCCAGCACCCGCTGGGTTCCGGCCACGTTCACATCCAGCGTTTCTGTCGGGTGTGCGTTGCAGTAAGGAATAAAGTGGATCGCTGCCAGGTGGAAGACGCATTCGGGCCTGAATGCCCCGAATGCCTGGCTGAGGGCATTTCCATCCCGGATGTCGATTTCCCTGACAATCAGTGCCGGATGGGACGGCAGGCGTTCCGGCCCGGCATTCATAAAATTGTCGACAACCATCACCTGGTGCTCATCTGCCAGCAGGCGGCGCACCAGGTGCGCCCCCACAAACCCGCATCCCCCGGTCACAATTACTTTCATGGTCTCAAAAACCTCCGAATAGCAGAAAAGCGCCGGACACCTTCGCCTTCAGGCGATGGAGGAAGGCGCGGGAAAAAGGG
>JAFGNO010000089.1 GCA_016926985.1 Anaerolineae bacterium | reverse complement strand
GGATGGTTCATATCAGCCAGCTTGATACCTTCCGCGTTGACAAGGTCAGCGACATTGTCAAACTTGGCGACGAGATCATGGTCATGGTTACGGCTATTGGCTCGGATGGCAAAATCCGCCTAAGCCGCCAGGCTGTTCTGGAAGGCTGGACGCTGGAAGAAGCGCAGGCTCGTGATGGCTCAGCAAAGCGCGGTGGTCGCAGCAGCGGCGGTCGCAGTGGTGGCGGGCAGCGAAGCGGCAGCCGGGATCGTGGTCGCAGCCAGGGACATCAGCGCGACTGATTACCTGCAAGTTGTACGCTAAAGGCGAGGAAGATATCCTCGCCTTTTTACTTCCCCTGCCGTGCCTGTTCAGCCGGGCGTCGCATCCGCTTGTGTCCTGCTATCCATTACACTAGAATCGCTTTGTAATTGATTCCGGAAGAGGTTGTGTTCATGCAGCCAGAACCCGCAACAAACGAGCCAACAACTATTCACTGGGCTACCACGACCAAAGTGCTGGTTGCAGCGCTGGTTATTATCCTGCTGGGATTCGCCGTTTACCTGTTCCGGGTCGTTTTTGTGCCCCTGATCATCGGGGGTATTCTGGCTTACATCCTGTATCCGGTAGTCGGGTGGATTAACCGGAAAATACGTATCCCGCATGGCCTGGCAACTGTGTTGGTTTATCTGCTGCTGCTTGTCATTGTGATCCCACTCCCTGCTTCCCTGATCCCTTGGGGCGTGCGCCAGCTTACCGTTCTGCAATACGAATTTTTAGACTTTGTTGAGTATCTCAACCAGAGCAGCGCAGATACCGTACAGGTACTGGGGTTCGATTTTGTTGTCGGCGATATCGTTGATGAGGTAACCGGGCAACTGGTTGATGCCATCCGGTCAGTCGCGCCAGCGTCGATAGAGATTGTCTTTGGCGCTGCTGAAACCCTGCTGTTGGTGATCTTTACCTTTCTGATTGCATTCTACTTCACCCGGGATTCGAAGAAAGCGATTGATTGGTTTAGTGGCCTTGCTCCGCCTGTTTACCAGGAGGATGTCGAACTTCTCCGCCGCGAGATTGGGGCGATATGGTCGGCGTTTTTACGCGGCCAGTTTATTCTATCCATTATTGTTGCCCTGCTGCTGACCGTGATCAGCGCAGTGATCGGGCTGCCTCAACCGATCTTGATGGGCGTGTTAGGCGGCCTGTTGGAGTTTTTACCCAGCATTGGCCATGCCATCTGGCTGGTGATTGCCAGTGTCCTGGCCCTCCTGGAGGGGTCGACCTGGCTCCCGGTCAGCAACTTTGTTTTCTTCCTGATTATTGTTGGTATTCACACAGCCTATACACAGTTTGACCTGAATATCCTGATTCCTCGCATTATTGGGCGGCAGGTCCACCTTCACCCGATGGTGGTGATCATTGGGATCATCATTGGCGCCCAGGTGGGCGGGATACTCGGGGTGGCGCTGGCAGCCCCGACCATCGCCTCGCTGCGCATTATTGGGCGATATATTTATGCCCGTCTGTTTGATCTGGATCCGTTTCCAATGATCGGGCCGCCGACAACGCCCAAAGAACAACGCGAGAGACAGGCGGCAGAAATCGAGTCCCAGCCGCTTCTATCAATTCCGTCGCCACGCCAGACTGTGAAGGCTGTACAACGTCGAGTCAGGCGGCCTCCCAGAGGCAGGGATGGCGGCCCGGACAGTAGTTGATTTTGTTGGATGGTTATGCTTTCTGGTGAACAGAACTGCCGGGGAAATCATGTCAATCGACCTGGCCCTGGCAGGCTTATTTGGTAAGACGCGAAGGAGATTAGCATATGGAGATGTCATCTTTTGCCTCCCGCCTGGAGTTTCGGGAGGGCATTGAACAGGATTGGCCTGCTGTTCAGGCTATTACTGCCAGAACATGGGGGGGGGAGGACTATCTTAACCAGGACCTGTGGTCAGCATGGATAAACGATTCCACGGGTGCGCTCCATGTTGCAACGTTTAACCAGCATGTTGTTGGATTTGGGAAAGTAGCCTGTCTGGGGCCTGCCGAATGGTGGCTGGAAGGACTGCGCGTTCACCCCGACGTTCAGGGCAAAGGCGTGGCGCGGGCGATTATGGCGGAGAATATGGCCTGGTTCAGCAGACACGGGGATGGCATCATCCGGTTTGCTACCTGCAGCGAAAATGAAGCGACTGGCCATCTGGCCAGGGAGTATAAATTCCGGAACACGGTCAGTTATGTGAATGTTGAAGCGCCAACTGCTCAGCATGAATACCACGGGTTTAAGCTGCTCGAACCCCAGAACGCCGATCTTGTCTGGAACTACCTTCGCCGGTCGCCGGTATATCGCGTCGATCATTACGTCGAATCACTCTGGAAACTCTATTACCTGACCCGGGATCGCCTGGAAACGTATCTGGGGGATTCGTCTGTTGATGTGCTTGGCTGGCGCCAGCACGATCAATTGAGCGGGGTTGCTGTGATCTATAATCAGTCGCCGGAACCGGCCCTCCAGCTTGATGCAAATAAGCTGTACATTGGATATCTGGATGCGCCGGACGATACCACGCTTGGGGCTATGTTAGGTGCGCTGCGTGGCCTTGCAGAGGCGCGAGGTTATGGTCACGCGACCTGGAAAATGCCTAAAGGGATTGGTGCTGAACGTGTGGTTGGCGGATCGGGCTTTGAAATTACCTGGCCGGATGATGAGGAAATCCGCCTCTATGAACGTCCTTTGAATGTATAGGTTGATTTTACTTGAGAGCAGGTATAACAAACAGTGCGGAGGGATTATGAGCGAAAACGATGACCCCCTGGTCATGCTTGCCGAAACGGAGAATTTCGCCGTATTTACGGGCAAAGATGCCGATGGGGAACTGGTCTACAATATTGAACTGGGCAGCATGACGGTGCATATGTTCCAGGAAGAATGGGACGAGTTTGTGCTGCTGATCAAGGATGCGGCCCAGGCTGCTGAGATGTGATGGGCAACTGATAACTGATGGCAAATTAACCGTTCATCATGCCTGACGAAAGTAAGGCATTTATGAATGACAAACGTACTTATTTGCTGTCTATGCCCATCAGGCGGCTTGACATCATCTTTTACACCGTGCGATACTTTGGTTCAGCTATTCAGACTGGTCAGGAGCACCACGAATATAGAACCCGACATATCAACCTCAGTTGTTTTCAGGATTACGGGTACCACAGTTCTGATGGTTCTGACCGATGCAGCCGCAGTTGACAGGTGATTGCCTGATAACACACTTTTCTCCCTGAACATGCTTAACAGGCGAAGGGGTATCAGACCGTCTTCTTTACTTGTTTGAGGCGCGTGAGCCCTATTTGTGTTCTTTCACGATCGCGCCAGTTGGCGGCAGCTGTTGATCATCCATTTCTATATAGTGAGGTCATCAAGGAGGCGACCTGCTATGGCAGCTAATAAAAACCTAACTACTGAAGAACTTCTTGCGAAGGCCAAAAAACCGGCTGCAGACGCCATGGTTCTGCACCCCTTTTACCGGGGGAAGATCCAGACGGCGCTGCGCTGCCGAGTGAAAGACTTTGACGACTTTGCGATTTGGTATACGCCCGGCGTAGCTGCGCCCTGCCGTGCGATTGAAGAAAACATCGAGCTGGTTTACGAACACACCAGCAAGTGGAATACCATCGCAGTTGTCTCAGATGGCACGCGTGTACTTGGTCTGGGTGATATTGGCCCGGAAGCCGGTTTGCCGGTCATGGAGGGCAAGGCGCTGCTGTTCAAGTACCTGGGTGGAATAGATGCTGTACCAATCTGCCTGGATACCAAAGACCCGGAAGAGATCGTTAATATCACACTGGCTTTGCAGCCTTCATTTGGTGGCGTGAACCTGGAAGATATCTCCCAGCCCAAGTGCTTCTATGTCCTGGATACACTGCGTGAGAAAGCGCGTATCCCGGTCTGGCATGATGACCAACAGGGGACGGCTTCGGTTACGCTCGCTGGCTTGATCAATGCCTTAAAGGTGGTCGGTAAGAAAATTGAAGATGCCCGGATCGTCTTTGTTGGGACAGGGGCATCCAACGTGGCTTGCTCACGCCTTATCTTTGCTTATGGCGCTGACCCCGGCAACTGCCTGATGGTCGACAGCAAAGGCATACTTGGAAAGCATCGTGATGATATCTCACAGCGCCGCACGGAATTTGCGGAGAAGTGGCATCTTTGCGAGATCACCAACCGTGAGGGAATCCAGGGGGATATCCAGGAGGCATTACGAGGCGCTGATGCTGCCATCTGCCTCTCCAAGCCGGGGCCCGGCACAATCCTCCCGGATTGGATCAAGGGAATGGCCAAGGACTCGATTGTGTTTACCTGCGCCAATCCCATCCCTGAAATCTGGCCCTGGGAAGCCCTGGAAGCCGGTGCGGCGGTAGTGGCCACTGGCCGCAGTGATTTCCCCAACCAGGTAAACAACTCGCTGGGCTTCCCCGGTATCTTCCGTGGGACCCTGGACGTGCGTGCCAGCACAATCACCGACGAAATGGCGATTGCCGCGGCTGTCGAACTGGCAAAGATGGCTGAGGCGAATGGCCTGACGCCGGAATACGTACTCCCATTGATGAGTGAGTGGGATGTGTTCCCGCGCGAAGCGGCGGCAGTGGCAGTCAAGGCTATTGAGCAGGGAATTGCCCGTCTGGAAACCACCTATGAAGAGGAATATCAGCGTGCATCCGCTATCATTAAGGGCGCCCGTGATATGACCCAAATGCTCATGGATGAGGGATTCATTGACATGAACACCCCGGAATCGGAGTAGCAGGAAAAACCCGAAACTTGCGGGGGCCTCACCCTCAAAGGCCCTTTCCCTGAAGGAGAGGGCCTTTTTAATCTCGTCTCCCAAACATGTTGTCCACAGGCACAGACAGGCTGCCTGTCTGTGCCTGTTTTCATCCTCCGGATCAGGCACGATCTTCCCCCGTTTGGCCGATTCAGACCGTTGTCGTTCGCCCAATATGGATTGGCAGGCTAAAATTATGTATCGAGTCGGAATAAGCTGGGAATCGATTTTCCCTTGTCTGTATGTTGAGAGGTAATCAACGCATGAAAAACCATCAGTTATGGTTGAAGATAGCGGTTCTGCTTGCGGTGGTGCTGGTCCTGGTAACGCCATCATTGACTGCCCGGGCTGATACTGCGACACAGGGTACCGGGGTTACAGCCGTTTCCCGCATTTACAATCTCCGGCTGCGCTCCGGGCCGGGCACTAACTATACCCAGATAGGGTTGATCATTGCCGGGCACACTGTGGCTGTCAACGGGCGCAATGCCGATAATTCCTGGCTGTATGTAGACTATAGTTCAGCTAAGGGTTGGGCCTCAGCGGCTTACCTGACGGTCAACGGCAGCCTGGCAGCCGTCCCGGTGGTGGATGCGGGCGGGAATCCAGTTGGCGGCACGACTACTCAACCGCCTGCCGCGTCTCCCAGCGCTACTGCAACGCCTCTTTATTATCTTAATTTCCGGTCGGGGCCGGGGACTAACTATCCCAGCTTTGATGTGGTCCCGCCCCGGACAACGGTCAGCGTCTTTGGGCGCAGCAGTGACAGCCGCTGGGTTTATGTTGAATTCAATGGCAGGAAAGGCTGGTTTGCGGCCTGGCTGGCAACAATCAATGGCGACCTGAACAGCATGCCCGAAGTGGATGCTAATGGGAACCCGGTTGGCGGCGGAGCAGCGCCTACGGCACAACCGACCTCCCAGCCTACCCAGCAGCCAACGGCTACCAGTTTGACGGCAACCATCAATTACTATATCTGGTTCCGTGCTGGTCCTGGCACAACCTACACCAAGCTCGGCTCAATTCGCTATGGCACCAGCGTAACTGTGCTTGGGCGCAATGCGGATTCGTCCTGGGCATACGTTGATTGGAATGGCTCCCGGGGATGGGTGGCTGCCTGGCTGATCACAATTGGCGGGGATATCAACACGCTGCCAGAGGTGGACGCCAATGGCAACCCGGTTGGTGGTGGTACGCTTCCTGGGGCGCAACCTACACCAGCGCCTACTTCTGGGCCTACACCTGAACCGACCGCTCAACCCACACCCACGACGCCTGGCACCAACCCGGCGGCTGGCGGATTTGAGCTGGGTGGTCAGACGCACACGCTTGACCATTCTGACCTGATGCGCTCGGCGGGGATGACCTGGGTGAAATTCCAGTATAAGTGGTCGCCCGGAGCCAATCCAAATGACGTCCAGTGGATGATCCAGAGGGCGCATGACAACGGATTCAAGGTGCTGTTGAGCATTCCAGGGCAGCTTTATCCATCCTCCATCGACTTCGCCAGCTACGCGCAGTTCCTGGGAGGCGTGGCAGCACTTGGCCCTGACGCCATTGAGGTCTGGAACGAGCAGAACTTTGATACGGAATGGCCTGCCGGTCAGGTCCATCCAGCAAACTATGTCAGCCAGATGCTGATCCCGGCCTACCAGGCCATCAAGGCCGCCAACCCGAACGTGATGGTCATTGCCGGAGGGCCAACCCCCACCGGGACCTACGTGCCGGGTAATATCTGGCCAGATGACTACTACATCCGCGGGATGCGTGATGCGGGTGCCGCAAACTATATGGACTGCATGGGGGTTCACTTCAATGCTGGCGCAACCTCACCGGATGCGACCACCGGTCACCCGGCAGACAGCAACGG
>JAFGNO010000088.1 GCA_016926985.1 Anaerolineae bacterium | reverse complement strand
ACCCGGTCTGGTCTCCCAATGGACAACAGATCGTTTTTATGTCCAGGGTTTCTTCACAGAATCATGATCTGTACGTAATAAATAAAGATGGCTCCGGGCTGAAACTGGTGGCAGCAACGGAAAGCAATGAAATCTACCCGGTCTGGTCACCGGATGGGCAGAGGATCGCCTACCTGGCTACCCTGGACGGCGATGAGTTTGGGATTTATCTGGTTGACCAAAGCGGCGGAGAGCCAACCTTGCTGACAGAAGGCATCAGTGTTGACGCGAGGCCATCTGAAGCATTCGCACAGATCTCATGGTCGCCAGATGGGCAGTTGATCGCGTTTACGGGGAGCCTGGAGCAGGACAACCTGGATATTCTCACCGTTGACGTCGAGACCGGTGAGATCCAGAGATTGACTGATTCCTCCAGCCTGGATCAGTTCCCCGCCTGGTCACCGGATGGACAGCAGATTGCCTTCACATCCCGCCGCGACCTATCCGGTCAGGATGTTTTTGTGATGGATGCTGATGGCAGCAACCCGGTTCAGTTGACCAGCGTCATCGCGGACAACAAGGCCCTCACCTGGTCTCCGGATGGGCTGGAAATCGCCTATATATCCAAGCGTGAAAATAACCAGGATATTTATGTGGTTGATGTGAATACTGGTGAAGAGCGCCGGATGACCTCTTCCCGGGGCAACGACTTTGCGCCATCCTGGTCGCCTGATAGCAGCCGATTTGCGTTCATCGCCATTCGGAGCAATATCGCCGACATCTATACCATGAAGCGCTCCCCTTCAGCCCTTGCGCCAATCGGTCGACTGCTCAACTCAATAGAGAACTCAGCTATCCCGATGAATATCCGGGCCATTATTGCCCTGGCAGTGACTTATGGGGCCTTTCTTGCGGAGATCTTCCGGGCTGGCATCCAGTCCATTGGCCGAGGTCAGATGGAAGCTGCCCGCTCACTGGGTATGAGCTACGGGCAGGCCATGCGATATGTCATTCTCCCGCAGGCCATTCGCAACGTGCTCCCTGCGCTGGGCAACGACTTTGTGGCTATGGTAAAAGACTCGTCGCTTGTTTCAGTGCTGGCCGTGCGCGACATCACCCAGATTGCCCGGCTGTATGCCGGACGCACTTTCCGATTCCGGGAATCTTACACAACGCTCGCCGTGTTATATTTGACAATGGTAGTGACCCTGTCGTTGCTGGTGCGCTTACTTGAAAGGCGAATGCGCAAAGATGAGTAACAGCTATCCCATACCAGGACAAGACGAGATTATCGTTATTAAAGACCTTTACAAGCACTTTGGTGATGTCAGGGCGCTGAACGGGGTCAGCCTTACGGTTAAGCGTGGGAAAGTAGTGGTCGTGATTGGCCCCAGCGGATCGGGGAAGTCCACCATGCTGCGCTGTATCAACAACCTTGAGATACCCTCCGGCGGCGATATCTGGATTGATGGTCAGCACCTCGGAGAGAGCCAGAAAGAGATCAATGCCATCCGGGCCGAGATCGGGATGGTATTCCAGTTATTTAACCTCTTCCCACACCTGACTGCTTTGCAAAATATCACGCTCGCCCAGCGTGCCGTACGCAGGAGATCGCAGGATGAGGCGACCGAAATTGCCATGCAGCAGCTGAAGCGAGTTGGCATCCCGGAAAAGGCCGATGTCTACCCGACACAACTTTCGGGTGGTCAGCAACAACGTGTGGCTATTGCGCGGGCGCTGGCAATGGATCCTAAAATTATGCTGTTTGATGAGCCAACCAGCGCACTTGACCCGGAGATGATCAAGGAAGTGCTTGATGTGATGCTCGACCTTGCCAAAGAAGGGATGACCATGGTCTGTGTAACGCACGAGATGGGATTCGCCCGCGCCGCTGCCGATCAGGTCATTTTTATGGATGAGGGTCTGATTGTCGAGCATACCACACCGTATGACCTCTTTAACAATCCCAAAGAAGAGCGAACTAAACTTTTCCTGTCGCAGATATTGCAGCACTAATGCACCTGCCAAATCATTGAGTTGTCATCGGGAATTGTTTATAATGCAGGCAACAGGAAATTATGAGGAGAGGTTATTATGCTGAAGAAACGTTATCTCTCTGATGGGACCATATGCAAAGTATCCTTTTACCTGCCCGAACAGATTGACGCAAAAACAGCCTATGTGGTGGGCGATTTCAATAACTGGAATAAAGAGGCCACCCCTATGGTGCGGCTTAAAAGCGGTCAGTGGAAGGCCGATATTAATCTTGACGCAGGGAAAGAATACCAGTATCGCTTTCTGGTCAATGGCAGTGAATGGCACAACGACTGGGAGGCCGATAAATATTTGGCGCATCCCTGGGGCGGCGAGAACTCGGTGGTGGTGACATAGCCAGCGCTGGTTGAATTGCGATTCGATCAGAACGGGGTATAATTGCCTCTGCCAGCGGGTATAGTTCAGCGGTAGAACGTCAGCTTCCCAAGCTGAATGTCAGGGGTTCGAGTCCCCTTACCCGCTCAGCGCGAATCCCACACTTTGGGCGCGGATCATTATCATTCCGCGCCCGAACCATTTCTGGAAATATAAGAGTATCCACAACCGGCCAAGTCGACTACAATTCATAAAGGTGGGATCAATTCACACCTTGTTGTCTCTGAAAAATAACGGGGAATCGTCATGGATGAACCAGGTGAAAATCCGCAGATTTTCCTGTCCTATAGTCGTAAGGACTGGGATGATTTTGCGGAACCTCTGTATATCCGCCTGACCCAAGAGGGATTCCGCGTCTGGGTGGATCAGCACCTTTTGCGTCCAAGCGATGATTGGATGGATTCCATCAACGAGGCACTGGACGCCTGCGAAGTACTGATACTCTGTGTCTCGCCCAGCGCGCTTGCGTCTCGTTATGTCAAGATGGAATACCGAGAGTTTTTTCATGATGGCAAGCGGATCATCCCGGTGGTGTGTCGCCAGGGCATCAGGTTGCCGGCTGAACTGCGGGGCATCCAGCATCACCCGTTTGATGTGGAGGAAGTCACCAAACTGACAAGAGACATCCTGCTTTCAAAATAGCGGCCAGTTACTGCGCCATCCAGACAATAAAAGACATTTTCCGTGTTCTTTTGTCGGGCATTCTCCTTGACACTGCTTTCAAATATCGCATAAAATAACTTCGTATAATTTAGATAATACGAAATAATGCGATTCTGAGAGATTATGACCGACAAAGCGCTCACTGTTACAACCTACAACCCGATTGCTGCTCAGATAGACCGCAGCACCAGTCGCAAAACCAAGGATATCCGCGTGCGCCTGACCCGGTTCCTCGCCTGGCAGGAGAGCCGTGGAGAAACCTGGTATATGCCCGACCTGGAGGCGTGGCGCGATGGCCTTGTTGCAGAGGGCAAGGCGCCTGGGACAGTGTCGGCCTATCTGGCTACCGTGCGGGGGGCTTACCGTCGGGTGCTGCGGGATAACGCGGCCCGCCAGCATCTCTACAACATGGCGCCTCCTGATGCTTCTCCGGCTGACAAAAAGGCCTTTGTCGATGAGCTGCTCACCCGCATCCAGAATGCCGTACATCCCGACACGGCTCCGGTCAAGCAGGTCGTCAGGCAGGACACCGCCGACAGCGAGTTCCTCCGGCTGACAAAGCAGCAGGCCGAACGGCTGCTGAATGCGCCTGACGTGAATACACTGCCCGGATTGCGGGACGCAGCGATCATCGCTGTTCTACTCTGTACCGGCCTCCGGGAAGATGAGCTGTGCCAGCTCCTGGTAGATGATTTGCGCCAGGAAATGGGCGGCGTGCTGGCCCTGCTGGTGCGGCATGGCAAAGGGGACAAGCAGCGCCTGATACCCTATGGTGGGATGGACTGGTGCCTGGTGCTGGTGGATGTCTGGCTGCAATCGGCAAGGATAGCGGAAGGCCCGGTATTTCGCGGATTCTACAAGGGCAATCGCATTGTCAGAGAGACGCCCATTACTCCCCGCGCTGTCCAGCATATCCTTGCGCGATACCCGATTGTGATCAACGGGCGGCTGGTTCGGATCAAACCCCATGACTGCCGTAGAACCTACGCCCGTTTGCAGTTTGAGAATGGCATGGACTTAGTTGCCATCCAGCAGAATCTGGGGCATGTCGTGATTGAGACTACCCTTGGCTATATCGGCACACTTGATGCTGACAGGCGAATGAGCAAGGGAGCGCTGGATTACGATCTGGGGAAGCTGCCGCGGTAAATTCCCTTTACTGAGCTGTCAGAATGCCCTCGGCCTGATTGAGGGACTTTCTGGCAAGGCCGCTTAGTTGTTTGAGGCCGATTGCGTCTGTGAAATGGCTATTGTTGTGTCATTAGCCGCGCTGCCCGCCGGCCCATTTCCACTGCATAATTGGTGCCCCGGTCCCAGGGATACACCTGGCTCATGGAAGCAAAGAACAATCCCTTCAGAGGGGTCTGGATAGCGGGAATGTTTCTGGAGTGGTTGACAAAGGGAACGGGCTGGGCGTAAGGCGCCCTGAACACCCATTTCCGCTTGATCCAGTCCGGTGAAAAGTCCGGGTTGACCTTGTTCAGCGCGGGCAGATACAGGTCTGCGATTTCTTCATCTGACAGCCTGAAATAAGGGTGAGCCGGGGACAGGTAATCGCCCATATACACAATCCGGTCGCCGCCGAAATATTCGGGCGACACATAATTTGTGTGTTCAACCAGCGCGAGGAAGGGAAAGGGGTTGGT
>JAFGNO010000087.1 GCA_016926985.1 Anaerolineae bacterium | reverse complement strand
GGCCGGCAGCACAGGACCAAATTGCGCGCAGCGCGAACCTCATCGAGCCGGGCAGTGGGGGCGTTGTGCGGCGCACCCTTCAATAGCTCAGGATTTTCATGGGCTTCCTGGGCAATCTTCAACATCGCATCCACAAACAGATCGAGCTGCTCTTTACTTTCTGTTTCTGTAGGCTCAATCATCAGCGCCTCATGTACAATCAGCGGGAAGTAGTTTGTTGGCGGGTGAAACCCGTAGTCAATCAGTCGCTTGGAGATATCCAGCGCATGGATATCCGGCGCATCCTTAAACTGCCCTTCAGCGACGAATTCATGCATGTTCACCCGGTCAAATGGGACATGGTATACATCACGAAGCAGCACTCGCAGATAGTTGGCATTCAACACGGCAATCTCGCTCGCTTTCCGCAAGCCATCCCCACCATTGACAAACATGTAAGCAAGCGCACGAACAACAACACCAAAGTTCCCATAAAAGGCTTTTACCCGCCCGATAGTCTTGGGTGGCGTCATCAACCCAAACACGGGCAGCATATCCTCATCACCTTCTTCGAGAATCGTTGCAACAGGTGATGGCAGGAACGGAAGCATGCGTTCAGAGCATCCAACCGGGCCTGAGCCCGGCCCCCCACCCCCATGCGGTGTGCTGAACGTTTTATGCAAGTTGTAATGCATGACATCAAAACCCAGATCGCCTGGCCTGACAATCCCCATCAGGGCGTTGAAGTTTGCCCCGTCTCCATAAACCAGGCCACCACATTGGCGGACATGATCAACCACTTCCACAAGATGCTCTTCAAAAAGCCCCAGGGTGTTTGGGTTGGTAATCATGATGCCAACAACCGTGTCATCACACTCGGCCCGAAGCGCATTGAGATCAACATTTCCGCGCTCATCAGATGGGAGTTCGATAACACGCAGCCCACTCATCGAGGTGGTTGCCGGATTGGTCCCATGCGCCGAGTCCGGAATCAGGATCTTTGTGCGTTTGGTATCCCCGCGATCAAGATGATAGGCCCGCATCATCAGCACACCAGTCAATTCACCATGCGCCCCAGCTGCTGGTTGAAGAGTCACGCCGGCAAATCCGCCAAGCTCTTTTAACCACTCCTGAGCAAGATACATCAGTTCCAGGGCTCCCTGAACAGTCTCTTCCGGTTGATAAGGATGCACCAGGGCGAATCCTGCCAGACGAGCCATATCCTCGTTCAACTTGGGATTGTATTTCATGGTGCAGGAGCCAAGCGGGTAGAACCCTTTATCGATCGAGTAATTTTGGTGAGAAAGGCGAAGGTAGTGGCGCACGACATCGATCTCACTGACCTCGGGGAGATCAAGTTCCTCGCGGATCAGGTCCTCCGGGATGTCAGTCAGCGGCACCTGAGGGGCCGGCAAACGGATACCAATCCGCCCTGGTGAGCCAAGGTCATAGATAAGCGGCTCAGTCATTCGGCACCTCCGCAAGCATCTCAACAAACAGGTCGATTTCTTCCCGTGTGTTCATCTCAGTGACCGCAATCAGCATCTGATTCTCTCGATCGGGGTATTTTGACGACAGATCATATCCGCCAATAATCCCGTACTCCAGGAGATAGTCGTTTATAACACTCACAGGCTTGGGACATTTGACAGCAAACTCTTTGACAAATGGCTTCTCTTGCAAGACAGAAAACCCGTCCAGTCTGTCAATTTCAACCGCAGCATAGTGGGCATTGTGATAGCACAATTCCGCCACTTTTCGCAGCCCATGCTTTCCCATAACACTCATGTATACTGCCGCTGCAAGCGCCATCAACCCCTGGTTGGTGCAGATATTGCTGGTTGCGCTTTCGCGGCGAATATGCTGCTCGCGGGTGGCAAGTGTCAGAACGTAGCCCGGATTTCCATTGGCGTCAATGGTCTCACCAACCAATCGCCCAGCCATTTTACGGACGTATTTGTCGCGGGTGGCAAAAAAGCCAAGATAAGGGCCACCAAAACTAAGCGGTATGCCCAGGCCCTGACCTTCGCCGACTACAATATCAGCACCGAACCAGCCGGGAGGCTTCAAAAGCCCAAGCGATATCGGGTCAGCCACCACACAGGCAAGTGCACCAAATTGATGCGCCGCGTCAATGACCTGTTGTATGGGATCGATCTCACCAAAAAAATTCGGATAAGCCACCGCAACGATAGCTGTGTTATCGTCAATCTTTTCGATCAGGGCATTCACATCCACGTAGCAGGCAGTATCACCCTCAACAGTCAGGCCCATACCCTGTGTATACGTTTTCACCACCTCGCGGTATTCAGGATGAATTCCTGAGCAGATAACAGCCTTGCTGCGTTTGCCCCGGAACTGATTCACCGCCAGGATAACGGCTTCAGCCAGCGAGGTCGCACCATCGTAGTGGCTGGCATTGGATACGTCCATACCGGTCAGTTGGCAGATCATCGATTGGTACTCAAAAATAGCCTGAAGTGTACCCTGGCTTACTTCTGGTTGGTAAGGCGTATAGGCAGTAAGAAATTCACCACGCAGGATAACATGGTTGACAACCGACGGTATGTAATGATTATAGGCACCTGCACCTAAAAATATCGCGGTTTTTCCGCCAGGCAGGTTTTCCTCGCTTATCTCCTCAAGAAGACGACTGACTTCCAGTTGACTCATGGCATCAGGAAGATCGAGCTCGGGAAACCGCTTCTCGGCTGGCACATCGCTGAACAGGTCATCAACGCTGCTGGCACCAATGACTTGCAGCATGGCCGCAATATCGGCATCTGTATGCGGAATATAAGTCATGCAATTTGCTCCTTGGCAGACCAGGGGCAAGTTTGCCCCTGCTAGAAGAATCAGCTCAACTTACTGCTACTATCTGTCGGCACAGTAAGCAGCATAAGCATCCGCATCCATCAGGTCGCCCAGATCAGCCAGAGCGCTGACTTTGATCCGGATCAGCCATCCCTTCTCATACGGGTCTTCATTGACCATCTCGGGCGTGTCTTCTAAAGCAGTATTGATGGCGATTACTTCGCCGCCTGCCGGCATTTTTACATCAGCAGCTGCTTTGACCGATTCCACCACCCCGAACACGTCTTCCTTGTCAAATTGGTCACCAACTTCAGGCAGTTCGACAAAGACCAGATCGGAAAGTTGATCCTGCGCGTAGTCTGTGATCCCGACTAACGCCTCAGCGCTTTCAAGCTTGATCCATTCATCAGAAGCGGTGTACTTCATCTCAGCCGGCGTGATCCATTCACCCATTTTTATCTCTCCTTAGTTTCAACTTATGTGATGGGCTATCAATAAAAAGAGACACGCACGCACAGAACATGCTGCGTATCCCCTGTCATCTTACCTGAGAGATTCGCCCGATGTCATTCCAGGCTTGCCCCTTCGGTGCACGCCCCGGCGTGCTTTCCAGGTTTTTTGGCAGTATGGGTCCCTGTTACCTGAGAGTTTCACCGGGCAGTTCGACTGGCCCGGCTTGCCCCTTCGGTGCTCCGATGCAGGAGACTCTCCCCAATACGCCAGTTTGCTACAGCTGCCAATATCCAGCAGCCTATGGCTAGTGTTTCGCAGCTTAAATAGGGCCGTGATTGAGGGCTGTTTGCGAAACACTTTAGCAGTTGGGCACAGAACTGGCTGTCTGTGGGCTTGTTTGCGCCCAGCTGCACTAGTTGACCATATTGTAAACATGCGATGTGGCCCTGTCAACGACCGGTGTTCGCACCTATTGTGTGCCCCTGCTACAATTGCAGGACTTGTCGAGATGAAATGTGAGGATATTGATGATTCGAATGGCGCGTATTTTTGCTATCTTCGTGTTGCTATTAGGGGCAGGTTTACTGGCTTCCTGCAATCAGCAGCCAACTGCCGATACACCAACTGACCAGCCCTACTATGTGCTGATCACAACCACACCAGCACCAACCGAGGCCGGCAATCCTCAGGAAACTGCAGAACCAACCGAGCAAGAAAGCAACGGCCTCATGATTCAGCTTCCCAATCCGTACATCTGTAAAAGCGAGATCGTTGAGCAGACATTTGAAAATGGTTTCATGCTGTGGGTGGGTGTGGCTCCTGACTACCGGTGTCTGGAACTACAACCTTTTGAAGTGGGTTCGGGTGAAATCTGGGTTGCCATACTGGACAGCAATGGACTGGTCGGTAAGTGGATGATTTTCCCAGATGTGTTTGACGAGAGTATAGATATGGTACGGGACCCGGACTATGTACCACCCTCTGATGATCTTTATCAACCAACGCGTGGATTTGGAAAAGTGTGGAGGGAAAACCTGACTGAACAGCAGCGCCAGCAATTGGGTTGGGCTACAGCCAGCGAATTTAAATACGCCACATTTTACAGGTTTGACTCAGGGGGGTTTATTAATACGGATGGCGAATACATCGCCCGGCCCGGGATGCACCGTTTCATCCTGCTTAACGGAGATGAGATAATCTTTGATGATCATACAAGGGCCGTGTTTTATCTACCTGCTGACCCGATTGATTGGGACGATATTCTGCCTGTGCCAACAAGCACACCAGGCTCAACATTGACGCCCACACCTACCCCAACTGGAGAAGCAGTTGACGGCTGATATCTTTGTGGGCTGTGTCCGGTGCGCAACTGGATTCTGAAGCGCAATCTGGAGAGAAGGGAGGCATAGAGTTTTCTATAGCCTCTCTTCCATTTCTGAGAACTCTTCAACCTGATAGACTTCTGCTTGCATGGTCGGATAGCGCCAGGCGCCGGGTTCCAGCCCCATCTTCTGGCACAGCATATCAAGGAAGCGCACGGGGTCCGGGATTTTTTCCCACACCTGTGGAAGAAAGGTCGCCCGGTGATATCCGCGGGAGAGGGTTACTCCATCAATACCGGGGCGAATCAGCCGGGGTAAATCTTCCGGCCTGGCAAGGACAAGTGGCTGCGGCGGGGTAAGCACAGAAATTTCAATTATCAGGTCATCAACTTCGTCCGGTTGTACCGGGTGAAAGCGTGGATCGCGGAGGGCTGTCCGCCCGGCTGTCCTGATCAGTTCCTCGATCAGTGGCAGTTCGGCAACCAGAATCCCCGTGCAGCCTCTCAGAGACCCATCCTTCCTGTGCAACGTAACAAAACAAGCTCCTGGCTCCAGAAGCAGTGGGTTGATGTGTTCCGTGTCAACCGATGGCATTGGTTTGCCTGCTGCAGCTGCCCGGATCGATTGTCTGGCGATATCCAGCATATCGTGTCGCAGCTCAGGGCTGAATGTATTCTCTTGCTTGTCCATAATTGCTGCCTATCCGCTTGTAACCACTCTGAATAGAGTCATTCTATGCCCACAGGAAGCAAAGGATCAAATCGGCATCATTTGATTGACACGCGCCGTTCCTAGACACGCGGTAAAACCACACCTTTCTGATTCTGGTATTTGCCTTTTCGGTCGGCGTAGCTGGTATCGCAGGTCTCATCGCCTTCGAAAAACAGGACCTGGGCAATACCTTCCCTGGCATAGATCTTGGCCGGGAGAGGGGTCACGTTGCTTATCTCCAGAGTAATAATCCCTTCCCACCCGGCTTCGAGCACTGTGGTGGGGATCAGGACACCTGCGCGAATGTAGGTGGATTTGCACAACACAATGCCGGTCACGTTGCGTGGCATGCGCATGGTCTCAATTGAATGCGCAAGAACAAACGAATTGGGAGGGATAATACATACGTCGCCCTTGATATCGACATATGTACCCGGATCAAATGCCTTTGGATCAACAATTGTGGTGTTCACATTGGTAAAGACCTTGAACTCATCAGCAATCCGGATGTCATACCCGTATGAAGACACGCCATAGGAGATAACCCCCTCTCTGACCTGCCCCTCAATAAACGGATCAATCATCCGATGTTCCAGTGACATCCGTTTAATCCAGCTATCTGCCTTCAGTCCCATTGAGTACCCTTTGCATTATCTGTGAGGAATTGATTATCTGCTGTCACCTGTAATGTCTCACATTGTGTCGGGCGCGCCCATGCCCATCAGGTCAAGTGTTCGGGCGAGCACGACCCGTGCAGCAGCAAACAGCTTCAGCCGGGCTTTAGCCAGACTTTCCGGGACATCGCCATGCAGTGCCCTGATCTCCTCGTAAACCGGGTGGAAAGTCCGGGCCAGTTCTTCATGGGCCCAAAAAGCCAGCCGATGTGGCTCAAGCTCCTCTACACAGAGGTGGATGATCTCAGGCAGTTCAACTAACTTCCGGATCAGCGCCAGCTCGCGCTCATCTGTAAGGAGCGCAACATCTCCTCCCTCCATATTGAGGGAGCGTTCAGAAGCAGTCCGCGCAATACTTGCGCAGCGCACATGGGCATTCTGAATATAGTAGACCGGGTTCTCATTGGACTGCCTGCGGGCAAGGTCGAGGTCAAAATCCATGTGGCTCTCCGGGCTGCGCGCAAGCATGAAATAGCGCACAGCATCCGGGCCAACATCATCCACCAGTTCGTCGAGAGTCACAAACTCCCCTTTTCGCGTGCTCATACGGCGCGTTTCACCACCCTCGCTGATGGTGACAAACTGGTGAAGGGGTACCCGGATTTTAGCTGCATCATAGCCCAGCGCAGCGACCATTGCCTTTACATCCTTGGCCTCTTCAATATGGTCCGCACCAAGAATGTTCACCAACAGGTCGAATCCCCGCTCCAGCTTATTGATGTGGTAAGCTGTGTCAGGAAGGCGGTAGGTTGGCTCTCCACTGAACTTGATGATGGCCTTGTCCTTGCTCACATCGCGAAGAGAGCGCATCCGAATCCAGGTAGCAATACCCTCAGCAGTGACCTCCAGGTCCTCTTCATCCGGGCGCCCATCGTAGTCGTCGTCGCATTCAGGAGCCCGGGCTTCATAGACCAGGCCTTTCTGACGAAGTGCCTCAAGCACCGCCCATACTGAACCATCTTCATACAACGAGTTTTCGTTGAAATAGCTGTCAAAAACGATGCCAATTCGTTTCAACGAGGCCCTGATCATGCTGAAGATATATGCTTCAGCACGCTCTTTGAAAACCTCCCATCCAGCATTTGCCAACGAACTACCATGACCGGCTGCAATCTGCCGGGCAATATCAATAATATAGTCTCCCTGATAGCCATCATCAGGGAAGCCAGCATCACGGCCTAAGAGTTCGAGGTATCGCACCTGAACACTCTGCCCCAACAATCTCATCTGTCTCCCGGCATTGTTGAAATAGTATTCAAGCTCAACCTGGTAACCGGCGGCCCGCAGCAGCCGAGCCAGCGTATCCCCCATCACTCCCCCGCGTACACGGCCAACTGTGATCGGCCCGGTTGGATTGGCGGATACACACTCAACCTGAGCTCGCCGCCCGGTGTGATCGCTGGAATCGGCAAAACCCTCACCATCTTCAAGGATGACTTCAACCTGCTGCTGCAGCCAGGCGGTAGCCAGCCGAAAGTTGACAAATCCTCCCTGAGCCTCCACATTGCCAACCCGGTCGTCTGCAGGCAAATGATTCACCAATGCCCGGGCAATTGCATCGGGTTTCATCCGGGTCACCCTGGCAAGCTGCATGGCAACCGGTGTGGCATAGTCGCCGTGGTCAGCGCTGCGGGGCTTGATAATGGGTACGTCAGGTATATTGAACCGGGGCAGTTCACCAGATGATTGGGCTTGCTTCAGAGCCTCTTCAACAAGTTCGCTGATAACTGCTGACGGACGTTTCACGCAATTCCTCCAGTCTAACCAAGGCGCAGATCATACCATGAAGCCGACGCTGCCGCCCCTCTTTTCGGCTTCACCGCGCAGGGATCGCCAACCAGCCTGTAGGCCACCTTCCCACCAATCAGCCCGTAACGCGCCACAGCGTTCCCTTCAAAACGACAGATTATCATGCTTGTCCCTGATTTTGATAGTGAATGACCCGGCTGCAAATTGGATAAACTGTCCCACAAACCCGACATGCCAGATCTGTGCCATTGCGTTGCCAGTCTGTGCAGCCACAGGTCTGACAGATCAGCACTGATTCAAGGAAATTAGCCTGTGGGGAGGAGCTACCCGCCTTAACTGCCCAGACAAGATTGTATTCGACCTGCCAGGCTTGAATGCTGACATCTTCCATACCCAGATATTCCAGGAGGGCCGTAAATGCGATTCTACTATGCGTTTTGCCCGGCATCAGAAGGGCGCTCTTGCCTCGCCGGCGGGTAGTGAGCAAGAGGCCACCAGGGCGCAAAACCCGGACTGCTTCCGCGAGTTGCTGCTCTGGGCTTGGCGTGAACTCCAGCATTTCCAGGCATGTCACACAGTCAAAACAACCATCCGGGAATGGCAGGTAAAGCGCATCGCGCCATAAAAAGATCGCCCTGTCACCGTATGAACGGTTTTTCTCCGCCGCAATTTCAAGCATTGGCAGGGAAGCATCGATCCCAATCAGCCGGCCCTGAAACGAGGGCTCAGCCAACAATACAACGGCCAATCTGCCGGTACCGGTCCCGACATCCAGTACCAGCGGCGCTGGATAACCGGAAAGGGTGTTCCCTAAAGGGATTCCAAGAAAAAGGGCCTCCATATTGCTGTCATACTGTTTGATCGCATCATAGCGGGCAGCATAGATATCGTAAAGCCAGGTCACTACCCGCTGGCCCAGGTATGCCCCTTCTGCCAGAAGAATCTGCCAGTAGAAAAGCACCCCAAGAATGCCCACGCAGGCCAGAATAACCAGGGCATAAGCTGTTCCAGACATATCAGCTACCCAGCGCAGCAGCCCCGGTCATAAATCCCCGTGAATAATCAACTGGGCCGTGGCGGGATTTGTCGCCAGTGGAATATTGTGCACATTACATAAACGCAGCAGCGTTTGAATATCTGGATCATGGGGATGCTTGTCCAGTTGATCGACAAAGAAAATCACAGCAGCAACATGACCTTCAACAACCCTGGAGGCGATCTGCACATCCCCACCCACCGGGCCTGACATCATTCGTTCAACCGGCATCCCGGTATGTTCCTGTATCAGTTTGCCGGTGGTCCCGGTGCCGATGAGGCGGAACCTGCTCAGGATATCCTGATGTGCTCTCACAAAATCCAGCATTGCATCCTTTTTGCCGTCGTGGGCAATTAATGCAATTGTTTTCATGCGTTTCTCCATTTTGAGCGCTCAACATCGGGGAAAGAGTATCCTACAAATTTCCAAAATCGCCACCTTGTGCTATTCTAAGC
>JAFGNO010000086.1 GCA_016926985.1 Anaerolineae bacterium | reverse complement strand
CGATCCTCACTGCCAGCAGTACCGGCACCTGAAGCTATCGATCAAGCAGGTCGCGCAGCGCCGCCTCAAATGTCTCATACGTGAACCCGAATCCGGCTGCCCGGAGGTTTTCCGGGACGGCCCGCTGCCCGTCCAGCACAACGGTGCTGACTTCACCCAGCGCCGCACGCAGGGCAAAGGCCGGAACAGGGATGAATGATGGTCGGCGCATTACCTGCCCGATAATATCGGCGATCTCTTTATTCGGGATCGGGTCGGGGCCGGTCAGGTTGAACACACCGCTGAGGTTTTCGTTCTCCAGCAGAAAAACGATCCCCCGGACCAGGTCGTCGATGTGGATCCACGAGTACAACTGCTGACCGCTCCCCATCGGGCCGCCGGCGAACAGCTTGAAGGGCAGCAGCAGATTTGGCAATGCGCCGCCATCCAGGCTCATCACCAGCCCGATCCGGGCAATGACATGGCGAATGCCCATCTCGGCGACCGGTTTTGTGGTGTTTTCCCAGTCCACGCACAACTGGGACAGATAATCGCTTCCTGCGGGGTGGCTCTCCAGCACAATGTTTTCGCCCTGTGGGCCATAGTAGCCAATGGCTGAAGCCTGGATTACCACACCCGGCTTTTTCTCTGCTGCCCGAAGGGCTTCTACCACCGCCTGCCCGGCAGCCACCCGGCTGCCGCGCAGCAGCTTTTTCCGGGCTTCGGTCCAGCGTTTGGGCGGGAAGCGGTCGCCTGACAGGTTCTCCCCGGCCAGGTTGATGATCGCATCTGATTCGTTGACAAGGTGGCCCCAGCCGTTGGCCGTTTTGCCATCCCATTTTGCCAGGGAGACTCCCCCTGGCAGCCGGCCCGCTTTCCCTGCCGGATTCCGGCTCAGGAGGATGACGGAGTGCCCCCTGTCAACCAGCGCCTGCGTCAGCTTCCGGCCAATTAAACCGGTTCCCCCGGTGATAATGATGTTCATCGCTGTCCCTTCTCCTGATCAAAGATAAAGACTGGTTAGACTTTAAGGTAATGGTAGCGCGAATCAGTGATCTTTGGCAGTCAGCATTGGATGAAATCTGTGCTAACATAAGACCAGCAGTCGATACGCCATCTGGAGGTATGCCATGATCGTTGTCTATATCCTTGCTGCACTGGTTGGAATTCTGTTCCTTGGTATCCTTATCCTGTGGATGACAGGAGAGCGAGGGCATCTGTTTGGCCTGCCTTCGACCCGGGCGGCGATCAGCGGCGCTGACGGGCAGGGGCGCGGGTTAAATTTCAAGACCATCCATGGCTATTTCTATGGGCGCTGGCCGGAGCATTACATCGGCTGGGCGCGCCGCTACCTGCTCCCACGGATGGATGGCAAGCCATCTGGCCTCAAGTGGGCGGATCACTATCATGGGAAGGTGGTCCCTCTGGAACTGGCAAAGTCGATCATAACGCTTGATCACGATATCCCCCGCACTGACCTTGAACAGATCATCCCCTATACCACCGCCCGCGATATCGTCCTCAAAGGGCCGCCGGACGTGGTGGTCATGGACTGCCCCTGCCGCCTGACCGTTGAAAATCCCTGCGAGCCGATCCGGGTTTGCATGATCATCGGGGATGGGCAATTTGTCCTCGATCACCGGCCTGACAAGGCGAACGCGCTCAGCCAGCAGGAGGCGCTCGACCTGCTCCAGGCTGAGCACGAGCGCGGGCATGTCCATGTCGCCTATTTCAAGGATGCCTGCGGGGATAAATTCTACGCGATCTGCAACTGCTGCTCCTGCTGCTGCGGTGGTATCCAGGCGATGCGCAGCAATGTCCCGATGGTGATTGCCTCTGGCTACATAGCGCAGTTTGACCACGATCAATGCACGGCCTGCGGAACCTGCGCGGACGCCTGTCCTTTTGAGGCGATCACGGTCAACGGGTATGCAGAAGTGATCTACGACCGCTGCATGGGGTGCGGCGTCTGCGTGGATCAGTGTGATAACGAGGGGATTACACTGGTGCGCGACCCTGGCAAAGGAATCCCGCTGGATGTCCGGGAGATCGGGTGAGGCAGGCCGGCAGTGGGTGGTGTTTTGTTAAGGATTTTGTGACCATTTCCGGTCGTCTGGCGCGTTACAAAACGGGTCATTCTGTCACAAATGCGCGGGACAAGTGCAGTTGAGCGTTTTCCGGTAGTTCTTATGACAGCGTGGCAAAGTGGGGGGGCAAGTCTCCCAGATATGCTGCCAGCGCTGGTGACCATTAAGATAGAGCGCACGCAGGTTAGAGATTGCGTCAGCGGAACGGCGATACCAGGTCATGCCCTGCAGTTCACAGCGGCGGTTGATAATGAGGTCAGCTGCTTTCTCAATTGGTCCTGAGCGAACATGAATGCCCCGTTCATGTGGGGTCCAACATTCACAGCAAATAGCCTACAATGGGGTCAGGAGAAACCCGTGAGCGAAACAGCCGCCATTGAGTTTGACTGCCTGGGGAAAGTCTTTGGACGAGGGCACAAGCAGGTCAGGGCCGTCCACAATGTCACGCTGGCGATCCCTCCCGGTCTGGTCTACGGGTTCCTGGGGCCCAACGGCGCCGGCAAAACGACCACCATCCGGATGATCATGTCCCTCATCCGGCCCACGTCAGGCACGGTCAGCGTGTTTGGGAAGGATGTGCTCAGGCGCCATGACATCCTGAAGCGGGTGGGCAGCCTGGTTGAGGATGCGACCTTCTACACCTTCCTGAGCGGGCGGAAGAACCTGGAGGTGCTGGCCCGCACCGGAGATGAATTCAACCCGGCGCGGATCGCTGACCTGCTGGGTCGGGTCGGGCTGGCGGATGACGCCGACCGGAAGGTGAAAGGCTATTCGACCGGCATGAAGCAGCGTCTGGGGCTGGCCGCGGCCCTGCTCAACGACCCGGATTTGGTGATCCTCGACGAGCCGACCAACGGGCTGGACCCTGCTGGCATCCAGGAGATGCGGCATTTTATCCGCAGCCTGGCCCATACACACGGTAAGACGGTTTTTCTTTCCAGCCACCTGCTGACCGAGGTGGAACAGGTCTGTGACCGGGTGGCGATCATCGACCAGGGGGAGATCGTGCGCGAGGGCGTGGTATCCGAACTGCTTTCAAGCAAGCTGGAACTGCGTGTTGAAGCCAATCCACTGGACAAGGCGGCTGAGCTGTTACAGGAACACCATGCTGTGACCCGGAATGATACCTGGTTATCCCTGGAAGCGGCCCGCGAAGCGACTCCAGCGATCATCAAGCGGCTGGTAGATGCTGGAATTGCGGTCTATGAAGTGAGCATCCGCCGCCAGACGCTTGAGGATTATTTCCTGGCGGCAACGGGCAATAAGGACGGGCATCATGATTAATCTGCTGCGGGCGGAATGGCAGAAGGTATTCGGGAATGCGCTCCTGATGGGCTTTACCGTTGGCGCATTCCCGATTGGGGCGCTGGGGTTTGTGCTCTTTTCAATCCTGTGGGTGCTGGTGATGCCCGACGCTGGCTTCATCACCAGCCAGTGGACGAATGTGATGATCAACACCTGGGGGTTGATCACATCTTTCCCGACCAATGTCTTCATGCGGGTCTTTGTCGTTGCCTTCATGGCAGCAACCATTGCCGGGGAATACGAGTGGCATACCTGGAAAAACCTGGTACCGCGCGCACCGCGCCGGGCGCTGATCCCGGTCAAGTTTATTGTGATGGCGGTAACAGTCGTTGCCAGCCTGTTCGCTACCTCGCTGATCGCAGCGCATGGCATGTGGCTGCCCTACGCCATCGAGGGGATTAGCTATGGCCCGGCGCTGACCGGCGAGGTTCTGCGGGAATTTCTCCCGGCCTATTTTCTCGAAATGGCTCTGTCACTGGGCGGGGCGCTGGTGATGACCGGATTTGCAACGTTTGCCGTGATGCTTACCCGGTCGCTGGTCGGCGGACTGGTGCTGGGGATCGGGCTGTCACTGGTTGAGGGGATGGGCGGGCTGATGCTCCAGTTTGTCAGCTTTATCTTCAGTGCGCCCGGACTGGTTAACCTGTATGCGTTTTCGCCAACCTACTGCATGGAAAATATCCGGTCGTGGGTGATAGATAGCGTAATGCTTCCCACCATCTATTATCCCAATTTCACTGCGGGGCAGACGCTCACCGGCTCCATCATTATTTCAGTGCTGTGGGTCATAGGGCTGATAGCTCTGTGCACGCTGATGTTTGAGCGGCAGGATATTGTGAACTGACGAAACCAGCATTCTTCCCTCCCGTCGTTCAAAACGGGGGAGGTGTTGACCGCAGGTCAACGGAGGGGGG
>JAFGNO010000085.1 GCA_016926985.1 Anaerolineae bacterium | reverse complement strand
GACGGACGGGGACTGAGGGCTGAAAGCCGAAGGAAAGCGTCAGGGGCGAAAGGCCGCCGCCGGGTCGAATGGAAGAACGGGAAAACACTCAACACGAAGGAACATTATGGGAACAGATATTTAGTCGAACAATCTGCTGGCAGCGTTGGAACGGGTACAGACCAACAAAGGTGCGCCGCCGGGCATAGATGGGATGACGGTAGACGAACTGACAGACCATCTGCGGCAACACTGGGAAGGTATCCGAGCCAAACTAGAGCGGGGTACATATTGCCCCAGCCCGGTGAAACGGGTGGAAATCCCAAAGCCGGGAGGAGGGGGGTATCGCTCCCCTATCCCGATTCATGCCGACCGGGTCCAGTGGATTGATGGTGGGAAGGCCCTGGAAATGATGAATGCCAGGTTGATCAGTTCAACTCAACAAAGACATTTGCAGCGGCTTCTGGGCCCAGTGCGCACCTGACGTGATCGATTAGCAGGTCGATTGGCCCATGAAACGGCGCAATCGCCAGTACCTCAATACTTGCTCCGGGCCGTATGCCCATACTGCCAAGATATCTGAGCAGTTCAGCGTCATCATCGTTGATCCGGGCAACCTGTCCTGTATCGCCGACCGCAAGTTGTGACAGTGGATGGCCAGTCAGGGGCTCGATTCTGCCATCCTGGGTTGGTATAGGGTCGCCATGTGGATCGATGGCCGGGTTGCCCAATGCTTTTTCTATACGTTCAATAAACTTAAACGATACAGCGTGCTCGAGCCTCTCCGCCTCATCATGGACTTCATCCCACTCATATCCCAGGGCTTCAATCAGGTATAACTCTATCAGTCGGTGGTGGCGAATGACTTCCAGGGCAATCTTCTCGCCCAGCTCTGTCAGTGAAACCCCTTTATAGGGTTGGTGATCTAGATATCCCAGCTCAGCCAGCCTTTTGATCACACCGGTCACGGAGGCCGGCTCAACCTTCATTGCCCTGGCAATTGTCGTCGTTCTGACAGGTGACTCGTCTTGTTGCAGGTGATAGATGGTCTTAATATAGTCTTCTCGCTCTTTTGAGATTCCCTTGCCGGGCATTTTATCAGGCACGCAAACCCCATTCGGAAATAGAAATACTGGTCATCTGCATTATATCATATTGCCGTGTGCTGGCCTGTTTCCCCATATTCATTCCAGCATGTGCCGGGAATATAGTGATTGGCGTAGGCGCGTGTATCAGGTAGCCGGAGAACAAAGGCGCTAGGGAGTCCTCTCCATATAGACAATCTGCCACGTCCCGTTCTGAACGCGACCAATTGCAAGCTGCCCACTGCTGCAATCTCCCCATTCAGTACAGGTCAGGGTACCGGTAGCTCCCTGGAAATTTCCTGTACTACTTAGATTGTCATAAAGCCGTCTGCGACCAATCAACAGATCGCGGTCCTGCCCAACAACGGATGTTCCATCAATTGCCTTCAGGACCAACCACATGGCATCATAAGCAAACGCATAGGTTTCGCCATTGGGCACAATATCAAATTGCTCTCTGTAGTTCTGACTCAGGTCAGGCATGAATGTGTCTGCTGGTATTGGGCCGGCGGCATAGACGCCTTCGGCCCAGCCAAGTGTCTGGTTAACAATCCACTGGTTCCAGTAGTGACGTCCGCCAAGCAGCTTGATAGTTGCAAACTGAGGCTCTCTTGCCATGGCCTCGATCAGTTGTGCGCCCGCTTTGGTCATAAGCGGAGCATAGATCAGGCTTGCCCCGCTCTCCAGAAGTTCAGGCAGGGTTTCGTCAATCGACGATCCGCGAGGGTCGGTGGTTACGCTGACTGAAACAACCCCTCCCAGGCTGGCAAATTCTGCAGTGAATGCAGACACAAGGCCGTTGGTTTCCTGCGTCCCATCGCTTATTGTTGCTGCATATCGGATGCCCAGCTCATTGTAGACGTACCGTGCCGACAGCCGAGCTTCAAGGATGTCATCGTACATCGTCCTGAAGAATGTGTCAGTTCTGAGCAGTTCATCGGTTAAATTGCTGGTGCTGCAGCCCGGAGATACCAGGGGGATATCACCTTCCATCAGAACCGGGGCAGCGGCTTCACATTCTAATGAGCACACAAAGCCGATGGTTGCTATTATTGCCGGATCGGTAGCTATCTGCTGTGCAACCCCGGTCGCTTGGGAGGCATTGCAGTTGGATATGTATTCCACAATTTCAACGTCAAAGCCCCTTATGTTGCCGAACTGGGAAACGGCCAGTTGGGCGCCCCGGGCTAACTCACCACCGGTGGGGCCGACTATTTCTGCGCTTTCTGCATATACCACAGCAATCCTGATGGTGTTGCCACTTTCCACACGAATCGTTTCCCAGTAGTCAACTTGCTCTGACCGCTGATCGCTGCAGGCGGATAGTAAGATAAGTAGAACCAGAACCAGCAGGAAGGCTTTCAGTGTTTTCATATTCATTCCCGGATGCATCTGCCACGTTTTGAAAAGTGTAGCATGTCAGTATCAGGCGGGGCAATTTTCAGGCTTCAGTGTGTTATAATCTGTTATCTCATACGCTACTAAACGGGGCATGCAATGCTTCAGACAATACTTCTCTGTACACTGGCAGGTAGTGTGTTTGGCACGGTGGTCAACTGGCTGGCAGATTATTTGCCGCGGTTTGCCCGGTCAGATAGCCAGGTTCCTGAAGTTGGGGCGAAAGAGCACAAGACCAGCAGGAGACCGGTAATTCGTATCGTTCTTGTTTATCTTGGCCTGATTGCTGCCTATACCTATGTCGGGTTGGGCGAGCATACCACGGCTGTACTGGTTGCGTATATATTCTATCTGACCCTCTTTATGCTGGTTCTGGTTATTGATATTGAGCATCGTCTCGTCCTGGACAGTGTAATGCTGCCAGCCTTTGCGTTAGCATTGTTTGAAGTACTATTCTCCGGGCGAATACCAGAACCGATCAAAGCCCTTGCTGGCTATGCGGTTGGTCAGATCATCGTGATGACGATCTTTGTTGCGGCGCAGGGATACCTGGCAGTTGTAAACCGGAATCGTGACACAGCGTTGGATGTCATCCCCTTTGGGTTTGGGGATGTTACTCTGGTTACCTTCTGCGGGCTTGTTCTCGGCTATCCGAAAATACTTGTAATGCTATTTTTGATGGTCATATTTGGCGGCATCTTTGCGATTGGTTATGCGTTGTTCTACTCGCTTGTACGGAAGAGATACACCTCCAATATGGCCATGCCCTATGCGCCTGCCGTGATTTCGGCTGCTACGATTATGCTGGTTAGCAGTGACTTTGTTGCTGCAATGTTGAGAGGGTGGAGCCTTTGATCAGCCGGGTAGGATGATCCCGCTGGCTATAACAATCTCATCATCATAAACAACAGCGGACTGTCCCGGCGTAATATCGGGTAGTGGCTCTTTAAGATCAACCCGCATGCCGGTCTGGTCAATTGGGGTAATCATAGCCGGGACAGGTTTCGCGGTATAACGTATCTTCACCGATCCATCAAATGCTGCAGTGGGCGGCGAACCCTTTATCCAGTTGACTCCGTAAGCCTGCAAGCTGCTTTTGCCTGGTTCTGCCCTTGGCCCAACTATGAGGGTATTGGTGAGCTTATCTTTCCGGATAACATAGAGCGGCTCGTGCCACGATATACCCAACCCTCTTCGCTGACCAATGGTGTAATCGACCAGGCCTGAATGTGTGCCGATAATTACGCCCGATGTATGTGCAATTGGGCCAGGTACAATTGTCTTGTCAGATGCCTGGCGTATAAATCTGCGGTAATCGCCATCGGCAATAAAGCAGAGATCCTGGCTGTCCCGCTTACCTGCGACCGGCAGGTTGAGTGATTGGGCAATGTCTCGAACCGCTTCTTTTGTTAACCCGCCAATCGGGAAGATGATCTGTCTGAGCTGCTCTTGGGTCAGCATGCTGAGGACGTAGCTCTGATCCTTTGATGGGTCAATACCCTTCCTCAGCAGGACAGAACCATCGCTCAGTCGAGTAGTTCGCGCATAGTGACCTGTTGCCATTAGCTGCGCGCCGTGCTCAAGGGCGTGCTTGAGGAGGTATCCAAAGCGGATCAGCCGGTTGCAATGCAGGCAGGGGTTCGGGGTCAGCCCTTCCAGGTAGGCATTGACAAATGGATCGACAATCCGTTCTTTGAACACATGGCTGGCGTTGATAACTTCAAAGGGTATCCCCAGTTGTTTCGCCACAAAGTGCGCGTCCAGCATCTGATCTCGTGTGCAGCACCGGTTATCCCGTTGCCCAGCAATCGGCCCGGGCTCTGACCAGAGCCTGAGCATGACGCCCTGCACGTCATATCCCTGTTCTTTGAGCAGGGCAGCACTGACAGAGCTGTCCACGCCGCCGCTCATTGCAACAAGAACAACATTGTTCCTCGATGGCTTTTTGCCGTGTTTGCCGCTGGAAATCACAGATGGATTTTAGCGTGACCTGTTCGGGGCTGCCATTTTGCCGGGGTAAAGCGCAGCATGCAATATATGGGGTAATTGCCAGGATAGAGACCGTTGAGCTGTTCTCTGCTTTTTCGTGTGTCCGTGTCGGAGTATGTGCTTGATATCGAGAGTGTGGTGTATTATGATCTGTGCGACTGGTGGAATATCCGGACAGATAGAAATCAGTCTCTGCTTTGCCCGGTGAAGATTCAAACAACAATCGATTTCAGTCGTCATTTGTGACGCGTATCATGATCAGAAAGGATGAGCAATGGCACGCATAACAGCTATACGAGGTCGGGAAGTGCTGGATTCGCGGGGAAATCCAACGGTGGAAGTGGATGTTTTGCTTGAAGACGGGGCAATGGGTCGGGCGATTGTTCCATCTGGGGCTTCAACAGGTATGCACGAAGTGCTGGAACTGCGCGATGCTGATAGCGCAAGGTTTGGGGGGAAAGGCGTACTTCTGGCTGTTGAAAACGTGAATGGTCCTCTGGCAGATGCGTTGATTGGGCGGGAGTCAACAGAGCAGGTGGCCATTGACACCCTGATGATCGATGACCTGGATGGTACATCGACCAAGGAAAGGATGGGAGCAAATGCAATTCTAGGTGTGTCACTGGCTGTTGCCAAAGCTTCGGCCAACAGCCTCAGGCTCCCACTATATGCTTATCTGGGAGGTGTCCATGCGCATGTACTGCCAGTCCCGATGATGAATATTCTTAACGGCGGCAAACATGCGGCGGACAGCACTGATTTGCAGGAATTCATGATTATGCCTGTTGGGGCAGACAGCTTTTCAGAAGCGCTTCGCTGGGGTGCTGAGATTTATCATGCACTGAAAAGTGTGCTGAAGAGCAAAGGACACTCCACAAATGTAGGCGATGAAGGGGGGTTTGCGCCCAGCTTGGGCAGCAACGCTGAGGCTATTGAGGTTATCCTGGAGGCGATTGATTCTGCGGGGTATTTACCCGAAGAGCAGATTATGATTGCCCTGGACCCGGCTGCCAGCGAGATATTTGAGGATGGCAAATATCATCTCAAGAAAGAAGGCCGCGTCCTCAGCGGTGAGGAAATGATCGATTTCTACGCTGAATGGGTTGACCGGTATCCGATCATCTCAATCGAGGACGGTCTTGCGGAAGATGATTGGGATGCCTGGGTTAAAATGACAGCACTTCTGGGCGATAAAATCCAGATAGTGGGGGACGATCTCCTGGTAACAAATACCGAGCGGGTAGAAAAAGCCCTGGAACTGGGCGCGGCAAATTCCCTGCTGACAAAGGTTAATCAGATTGGGTCTCTCACCGAGGCTATTGCGGCGGTTGAACTGGCGCACAGGCATGGCTGGACGGCGGTTATTTCGCATCGAAGTGGAGAAACTGAAGATGCCACAATTGCAGACCTTGCGGTTGCGCTGAATGCTGGCCAGATCAAGACAGGCGCTCCTGCCCGCAGCGACCGGATAGCCAAATATAATCAGTTGCTCCGTATTGAAGAGCAGCTTGGTTCCCAGGCTGATTATCCGGGTATGGCAGCGTTCAAATCTATCAGAAAATGAGTGTACGAAGTTGGCTGCGCCGGCATCAAGCCGGCGCAGTAAATTTTTAGGCGTCTTCCTCAAACACGGTCCGAGAGGAAAGTGGCTGCCGGGTTATTTGTGGGTACTCTCCCTCACCACGTTCGAGTTGGTGGCTTTGTTGTACCTGTGTTCTCTGGACATGCTCGCAGTACGGGCAGACATTCCAGGCAAGTTCAAGGAGTTCGCCACAGGCGTTGCACTCTTTTTTTAGCCGGGTATGGCAGTAAGGGCAGATCCGCCAGGCTGGTTTTGAGGTATGACCGCATCCTGGACAAACTGGTTTGTCCTCAATCTCTTGAAGCAGTGCCTCTTCTTCCAGTGCGCGCTCATATTGCTCTGAAAGGGTTTCCCTGGGGCGCAAAATCAGGTACACAATTAACCCGGGGATGCCCAGAAGCGCCACAACCACTGTTGCCAGCGTACGAGCGATGACATCTCTGGATCGGACACGCATATCACGGTTTGCCCAGATTGCCAGCGAAATCCAGATTGCTGTACCAATTGCCGCTAATATGGTTACAATAATGACGGCAGCGCCACTCAGTTGTTTGAGGTCTGAGAATATATTAAGCAAGTACCGTCCTCCAGTCCCAATAGGTTTCGCGATTATACTGGGTGCTTGTTACAGGGGCAACTGGCGATTGCCTGGTATGCTTTCAAGTGGCCAATATGTGTGCTATAAATGAAGAGAAGGATTGTAAAGGATTGATTGTATGCCAGAAGACCCCTTAATAGGGAATTTGCTGGGCCAGTATAGAATCGAGAGCATAATCGGCAAAGGGGGGATGGCAACCGTCTACCGGGGTATTCAGGTTGCAGTTAACCGTGTTGTCGCCGTCAAGGTACTTCCTGGCTCCTTCATGCATGATGACACCTTTATGTCCCGGTTCCGGCAGGAGGCTGAAGTTGCTGCACAGCTGGAGCATATTCGTATCCTGCCCGTTTATGACTATGGAGAAGACAACGGAACACCCTATATTGTTATGCGGTATATCGACGGTGGGACTCTCAGGCAGTTGACCAAAACGGGGCCGCTGGGACCTGAGGACACTGTTCGAATTGTGGATCAGGTGGCTGAGGCGCTGGATTATGCCCACGCTCGCTATATTGTTCATCGCGACCTGAAACCCAGTAACATCATGCTGGATTCTGATAAAAATACCTACCTTGCAGACTTTGGGACGGCCAAACTGCGAGACAGGAGCGCACAGTTGACCGGCAGTGGGGTGGTTGGTACACCCGCTTACATGGCTCCGGAACAATCCATGCCGGGGCAGGTGACCAGTCTTGTCGACATATACGCGCTTGGTGTCACGCTTTTTGAGATGATTACCGGTCAGGTGCCGTATTCTGCTGATACGCCAATTGTCCAGATACTCATGCATATCCAGCATCCTGTGCCTTCGTTGCTTGAATATAACCGTTCTGTGTCGCCTGAAGTTGATGCTGTTGTGAAAAGGGCAATGGCTAAACGGCCAGAAGACCGGTTTTCCAAAGCGACCGATCTGGCGAAGGCCCTGTCGGTTGCGGTGACTGCGTCTGGCGGCTGGCATACGGATACCAGAGCATTGTCTCCGGTGCTGGCTGTTGGCCATTCCCCGGCTTCTCCTGCGCTGGTTGAGGAAGAAGAAGTTTCAGAAGCTCCACCTATCAGTGACAGATCTGCTCGGAGCGCCCTTGCCGCACTTGATCCGCGGGGGACTGAAGCAGTGCCGGAGAGCGAGGCCCTGGTCGATATAAACGAACTGGATGCTGCGTATCGTGCTGAAGTAGAGGAAGATTCTGCATCCGCGGTTACCCGTGAGGTGATACACTATCCGGGACGTCGTTCTGGCATGGCATCCATACCGGCTCTTATCACTAACGAAGGGCATCGCTTTGAAATTACTTCCAGCAATACGCTTATAGGGCGGGCAGACCCCAAAAAGGGCATTTTTGTCGATATTGACTTAACAGAAATAGATACGCGAAAGCGTACATCAAGAACACACGCCCGGATTCTGGAGCGGGATGACCAGTATATCATATGGGATTTGCATAGCCTGAATGGGACATTTGTCAATGGGCGGCGTATCCAGGAGGGCGGTCGTCAGGCTATTGGCGATGGCGATGTGCTTCAATTTGGTAAAGATGGCGGGGTTACTTTGATATTTGAGTGGTAGTTTAATAGCCGTCCCACGCGCTGCAATAGAACTCATAGGTCGGATATGCCAAAACCACAGATACTCTTGCTGCCATCAGACAATTATTGGGGTTGGGTACATGCTGTACGTGACTATGCGGTGCAGTTCAATGTGTCTGTTACACCCAGGCTGGAAAATGCCCTGAGCTTTCATTACCCAACCCAGGTAATTACCGTGGTTAATGTGCCGGGGATTTTCCCGGGGATTGAAGACTTGCGTAGCTGGCTGCTTCAGCAGGCGCCTGGTGTCACGGTCGATGTGATTAACGTGAGCACGCCTGGGCAGCTTCATCATCTGCTTTCCCAGCGGATCCGGGATAACATGCCATTGGCGATCCGGGATGCACCATTATTTCCTTCCGGGGCGGCAATTTCACTGAAATGGCCAACCGATTTCCCGGCAGTTGTCCAGGGTTTCGGGGAGAATCCGGAACTGTATCGCCGCTGGGGGCTTCCCGGTCATGAGGGCATTGATATTCGGGCGCCGATTAACGCGAATATTTATGCTTGCGCTGAGGGGTATGTCTACCGAATCCACAATGGCACAGGGGGGCATCCCTATGGTATTCATGTCCGGGTACGGCACGATGGCGGCTTCAGGACGGTATACGCTCACCTCAATCAGGTTAATGTCAGGACCGGGCAGTATGTTCAGCCGGGTGATGTGATTGGGCTGGCTGGCAGCACGGGTAATTCTGATGGGGGACATCTTCATCTGGTGCTGAAGCATGAGGGAGCGTCGCGTCAGCAGACAGGCTATCCGGGCGATATAGTCAACCCTACCCCCTATTTTGTCAGTCCTCACTTGCAGTCAGTGACCTGGAATGCAGGTTTTGATTGGCCTTATCAAACTGCGCTGGTTGGAGTCTGCGCCCGGCCTGGATCTCCCCTGGAGGGACAGGACTGGGCGGTGATCCGTACCGCCCGGATTCAGGCGATCAAACTCACACACATCAGCCAGGCGGAGGATGTGGCGACAGCGCGTGAGATTTACCCGAACATGTTTTTCCTGGCCCAGTTGGTCCCTGATTTTCCCTTCCCCTCACGGTCGGCAGACTATACAGAGTGGCTGGCAGAGTCAATTGAGGCATTTTATCAGGCAGGCGTTCGTTACTACGAGATTCACAGGGAGCCAAATCTCAGGTTACAGGGCTTTGGTCAGGCCTGGAGCAGCGGGTATGAGTTTGGTAGATGGTTTCTCGATGTATTGAATCGGCTCAGGGGATCTTTCCCCGATGGTCGCTTTGGCTGGCCTGGCTTGATGCCAGGGGCTTCGGTATCAGGTATGAGGCAGGACTGCCAGGCCTTTCTTGAAAGTGCTCAGGAGGCCGTGGGGCAGGCAGATTGGATTGGGTGCCAGTGCTACTGGGGCGATGAATCCGGGTTGTTTGCAGAATCTGGTGGCCTATCTTATGAGATGTACCGCGACCGGTGGCCTGATAAATTGCTGCTGATTACCGAATTCAGCAATCCTTCACCCCATGTTGGCGCGCAGTTGAAAGGCGCCCAGTATCTTCAATATTATCGGCACTTGAGGGAAACAGCGGGGGTAGGGGGGGCATTTTCGCATGTACTCTCTTCTCCCCGAAGATACCACCACGAGGTGTGGCGGACTGAAGACGGGGGCCCTACCGGTATTGTTGCTGCAATAGCTTCTCGCCCCTTTTAACTGTCTCTTAAGGCGCGGTGACGATATTCATCTCCGAGACATACACCTTATATCCGTGACCGCTTGCATAAAACCAGATATAGTCGATATGCGCCGGGCGCTGTTCCTCTGGCAGCAGCGTCAACAGGTTTCCTGATTTGTAGGTATACCAGCTTTGCATGGTAATTGCTTCGTGGTCGCTGCTGCATGTAGCGCATCGGGCGGGGTAGTTAATGGATGGGTTTCTGTAAGCATAGAAACCGTGGATGAACTCGCGGGGTATACCAGTGATATCAGAGTAACCAACGCGGATCATAATCGCGCATTCGCTCCCCTGTTCTCCACACAATGACAGTGTTTGCTCCTCAACATAGAAGGAACTGCGAATCTCAAGGAATTCAAACTCATTGACTGCTGTACTGATGTCCTGAAACAGACCTGTCTCCCCGTGATCCAGGCGGATGTCAGGCCAGAGCCCGGTGGAGCGGTCGACGAGGACAGCCTGACGTCCGTCGAATGTCATATTTGTGACCAGGCCGGCTGGCTCCCCTTCGCCAATAAGAGTCCAGCCTACTTCGAAGTTCTGGTCGAAATTAGCATTGAGAACAAGAGAGCTCTCGGATTCCAGCAGGCGAACCGCTACATCATTCAGATCAACAATCACGCGCCGATCCTGATCTACACGCATCGTTCGGTTTGTCTGCGTGTTGGTGACATAAGCTATTCCAGTAATGGTGGTAATTTGTGACATCTGATCATTGACATCCAGGGAATAATGGCCACCGTCATATATGGCTATTCTTGCTCTGGGTGTAGTTACAAACACGGACACCTGCTGATTATCATCAAATACAAAAAGGTCATACCGTCCGACATCCCCTTCGAGGACAATCTCATAGCTGCTCTTATTGACACCGTATCGAGGAGATAAAGCTTCAACCAGACGGATGTGGCTGTCGCGGAGCAGTACAAGCGAGGCGACTGGTACTTCCGTTCGAGGATCGTAATATGTCACCACAGCCTGTGACGTGGCATCTGTGAAAATCTCGGTATTGCTGTTGATATCCTGCAGAATACTGGTAATCGCTACCTCAGACAAGGTGTTCGGCTGAATGACGCGCACAGTGCCCTGGGCAGCTGCCACCTCCATATCCAGTGGTACATCTGACTTGAAAACAAACCAGTATGCCAGGTATGCCAGTGCGCTGCACAGGAGTAAGAATGTTGAGAACGCAGCGACCAGAATCCCCCACGCTCGTTTTTCCGGAGTAGTGTTCTTCTTCATAGGTGTAATATGCTACAGTGACCACCAGGTGCTGATCTTGAAATGTGTAAACTCTCCCGTGGCGCTCTCCCAGGACGGGGCAACTTCGGTGACAAAGGCCATTGGAGGCCCCTGACTGAGAAAGGCCAGGAATTCTCGCAGATCTTTCTCTGCTCCCTCTGCAAGAACCTCAACATTTCCATCCGGCAAATTACGTACCCAACCGCCCAGGTCAAGGTCAGACGCAGCGACTACGGTAGCTGCACGAAATCCAACGCCCTGTACTTTTCCCGAAACACGGGCGTGTAAGCGCGCAATGCGCGACTGTTGCTTGTTGTCAGCCATGATAATATCCTGCAGTTTGTTCTGGGTCTGCTGCCTCGTACGCTGTGGACGAAAGTTGAATGGGTTGTGGAGCGATAAATAGCAGTGACAGCGCCAGGCTGACTGCCCCAACCAGTATCCAGGGGACGAGCGTATCTTGTGTTGACATGGAAAGCCTTTCTTCGGCAATATAAGTTTTCCACATCATCTCGTATTGGGTTAGCGTGATGTCTGTTGCGTTGATGAAAGCGGCTTCGCAGCTTTGACCTTGAACAAGCTCTGAAACAAATGCACGCAAGGCCGCAGGCCCAAAGCGGTCAACCAGATGTGACAGCAGGTAAGTACTCTGAACGGTGGCAATTTGAACGTCTCTTTGGGAGAACCCATCGAGGGTTGGCTGGCACAATGAATGAATCGGGATCAACTCGTTGTTCTGGTAGGCTGAGAAGAACAGTTGCTCTTGGTTGCTCCCCCTACTGCCAGCCACATAGCCAACCAGTCCCGTTGAGAGCCAGAATGGGATCTTGGGGTTCTGATAACCTGTGGCGGCAGAAAGAAGTGTGGTGACTACCGCGCGGGAGACATCGTATGCCAGGTTTTCCGGGCTGTCATAGCTGACCAGCGCAGTTTGTTCTGTCGGATTAATGTAAAGAGTGTCCTGCCTGCTGAAGCCAACTTCGTGCAGTTCAAGGGCGCTGGTCAGCATGAAAAGGTCTGGATAGAGATAGATGGTGATTGGCTGGTTAATAGAAATGCCAATCAGGTGGCTCGTCTGCGCGATTGCGCGCGTACCGGTTTCGATCACAGTGTCGGCAATGGTCTGGTCAATGCCATTGAAATAGGCCACCATCTGCCTGTCAGCTTCTGGATGCCAGTCCCAGGGAACCGTGTTATCGGCGTAGATGAATTGCTGTGGTTCTGTCTGGCTGGTTTGCCCGTCGGCAGAAGCAAATTCCCAGTGGTACGTTATGGATGCGGTGGGACCAAGGCCCAACCGGTCGGCAGAGACAATATGAGTGGCGAGAACAGCATTCCCCGGTGTTATCCTGGCTGGTTCATATAGGCGCTCGCCCTCGTTTGTCTCCACAGTCAGGTATACAGCCGTAATGGGCTGGCTGTTTTGAGCTGAAACAGTGAATGATATCGACTCGCCGTAAACATAGGTGATACTCTGTGCGGTGACCTCCACGTAAAAACCATGTACTGAAGCGGCAAGAGATCGACTGCCCGGCAGCACAGCCATAATCAGCAGGATGAGGTGCAGGGAAATCAGATATCGTTCTGCGCCATGTTTAACCGGCAGCCTGGACTTCCTTCGGGAGTGCACAGTCTCAGTGCAGGGTCTCATCATCGTCCGTCTCGTCCTCTGGATCGATATCTTCATGGAACTCACTATCTTTGGGAAACAAGTATGTGGCAATATCTCCTGCACTTAATGAAGCGGTGCTCAGGGCATCTTCAATCAGGTCTGCCAGGCCCTCATCAAGGTCGGAATCGCCGAATTCCACTAACGCCAGTATGGCATCAGGACCGCCGATCTCGCCGAGCGACCAGATTGCTGTCTCCACAATTTCACGATCTGTTTCAGCCAGCATCTTGGCCAGTGTATCAACGGCCTTCGTCAGGCACAACTCACCGGCGGCACGGGCCGCCTCATAGCGCAATTCCGGTTCATCGCTTCCCAGTTCGCGCAACACTTCAACAGCCCAGGATTCGTCGGCGCTTCTTCCCATGGCGAAGATTGCGCTTGCTCTCATCTTCACGTTCTGGTGTCCATAAGCTTTCTGGATAAGGGAGGACAATTCAGGCCGTCCGGAATAGGCAAGGCTTTCAAGCGCTCGACTCTGAACGGACAGGGCCTCACCGGTGGACAGGCCAATGGCAATCAACGTGTCTTCGATAGTGCTGACTAATGAAGGGGCGATCTCTTCCAGTTCCCCCGCCAGCACAAAGCGGCCCAGGGCTGCTGCTGCCGCCGCACGGACATCGTTAGAACTGTCTGAGATCAGCATTTTATGGATCATATCCATGGTTGATTGATCCATCATCTCCCATAGCAGGTTGATCCCCTGCTCTCTGATGCCCGGATCGGGATCGGTGGTTGCGATGGTTGCCACCTCCCTGTAGTTAACATCAAAACTGTGTTCACTGGTCTCAATGAGCCGCTGCATCAGTTTTGATCGTTGTGTCAGGGGAATGCTGTGCCACAGATCTCGTACAACATTCACATCATTGGGATTCAAATCCGATAACCGGTAAATCAATGACGCACGCAGGATAGTCTGCTCTGAAGCCAGTTCTTTAAACTGCTCGTAGAGGGTTTTATCAGCCATTTTACTGGATCAGCGGGTCAACGATATCTAGATACATGAAAACAAGCATCGCGGCGATCAGGATGGCAAAACCGACAAAATGGACTAACGCCTCTCGTTCCGGTTTGATCCGCGATCCCCGCAGCGCTTCCAGAAGCACAAACATGATCCGGCCACCATCAAGGGCGGGAATAGGGAGCAGATTGGTGATGGCGAGGGCCAGGCTGATGAATGCGGTTAGCTGGACAATTGGCCAGAGCGCATCCTGCTGGATACTCGCTTCGACTGCTTGCCCACCTAACTGGCTGATCCCGATCATACTGACCGGGCGCAGATAACGCGGTTCTATCTGCTGACGGACAACCATTCCGGGGAGTTCAACAAATGTCTTGAGCAAAGTGCCGATTTCCTGAAAGGCTCTCCCGATCGCAGCGAAAGGTCCGTACCGTTTGGTTTCATAGAGGGTTTGCATGAGTATCCCCGTGGGGCCTTGGCCTTCAGGCCACTCTGCCCGCGGGGTCATACTGACCTCAAAAGGCTGCTCATCTCTGTACACCGTTACGACGATGGGTTCGCCGAGGTTTTTGTAAATCTGCGTTTTCAGGTCCTCATAGTGAGTGATAGTGGCGCCGTTTACTTCCATAATCATGTCGCCGACCTGGATTCCGGCTTGTTCTGCAGGGCTGCCTGCCTCGACCCCTTCGATCAATACTCCGGGCAGCGGCTCTGGTGCGCCGATAATAAACATGAAGACAAGCAGGACAAGCGCAACAAGGAAGTTCATTGCAGAACCTGCAATGAGAACCTGAAACCGCGCCATTTTTGGCGCTGCTGCCAATCCCCCTTCAATTGTGAGGTCATCTTCGCCTGCCGGGCGCATGAATCCGCCCATTGGAAGCCAGTTCAGTGTGTATTTGGTGCCATTGCGCTCAAATAACGTCAGCATACGGGGGGGAAACCCGATGCCAAATTCCTCGACCTTGATTTTGTTCAGTCGTGCTGCCCAGAAATGCCCCAGTTCGTGGAGGAAGATCAGCGGGCCGATCACGACGATAAACGCGATTATGGCAAAACCTATTTCATTGCCAAACTGCATACCGGTAAACCTTTCAACAGTTATTCTGAAAGCCAATATTGGCTATTCCTGATAAGGATTATACATAGAGTGCAATATAAGGCACCACATCAGGGCTTCTGCCGCTCGACAATCAGAGAGAGGCTCCGTCGGCTGCCGGCTGAATGAGATGGGCTTTTCCGCCTACGCCTGCTGCCAGAATTTCGGAGATGCCATCAAGGTCTTTCAGAAACTGACGCACAACAGGCACATACTCTGATGTTGTAATCACATGGACATTGGGTCCAGCGTCGATGGTAAATGACACCGGGATTCCATCTGCTCGCCATTGCGGAACTGCCTTGATCATCGTCAGGGTAGGGGGGGCCCAGTAGACCAGGGATGGGTTTGAGGTGAGCATAACGCTATGCATCATCAATGCGTCTTGCTCAATAATTTCTGCAAATACGGGAAAATCCCGGGCAAGAATGGCAGCCCGGCAGATATCCAACCGGCGAGGCGCATCAATGACCCGGGCCTGTTGCAGGGGAGATGACCATGCAAGGCGGTGCCCTGTGGTTGAACCGATGGGTTTATGTTCCCTGCTGACTATTGCAACCAGATCGACAAGATCCCAGTGCTCTGGCGGGGCGATGCTTATGGCATAAGAGGATTCGTGATCTTCTCCGGCGATCCATTCAACGTAGCCTTCCGGGATTGAACGACAGGCAGAGCCCGAACCCAGGCGGGAGAGTGCAGATAGTTCCTGCTCTTCAAGATCCAGTTTCAGCGCTGCGCTGGCGGCCACTGTCAATGCGCTGAAAGCGGATGCGGACGACGCAATTCCCGCGCCTGCCGGGAAATTATTACGCGAGACGATCTCGGCGGAGTGGTCTACCTCGGCGCGTGCCCGTATGGCGTCGAGATGCCGGCTTACTCGCTGCAACTGGTCCGGTGCAGCAGGGTTGGAGTTGAGAGTCAGGGTATCTTTTTGGAGCGCGGGGCCAAAATTCACGCTGGTAACGGTTTCAATTCCATTAAGATTCATGGAGATGGAGCCGTTTGCCGGGAGCCTCAAACCCTCGTCTTTATTACCCCAGTATTTTATAAATGCGATATTGCTGTAACTTCGTGCAGATGCCTGCATGGTCATTTCGCAGTGTTGCTGTTGTGCCGGATTGTCGTGCCGGTTTGTATTTCTGGGTTGCACAGGGCTGCAAGGATGCTGCCCGGTTCAACACCTGACAGAATCTGGATGTCTACACCACCGAGGCGACGGCTCATGTGAAGCATTGTATCAACCTTGGCGATCATCCCGCCAGTTACATCAACTGCGCAGGAGCGCCCAATTACCTCCTGGAGAGTCGGGTAGTTGTCCTCAGTTATCAGGGGGATAACCTCTCCCTCCGCATCGTATACACCGGCATAATTTCCGGCAAGCAAGATGCGGTCAGGCTGAATGGTGTTTGCGATATACTGAAACAGGTCTTCAGTTGAGACGATAGTTCCGCCGATCGCGCGGTCAATTGCGACATCACCGTACACAACCGGCACGATCTCTGAATGCAGGGCTTTGGCGATG
>JAFGNO010000084.1 GCA_016926985.1 Anaerolineae bacterium | reverse complement strand
CAGATCGGGATTTTCATCCCGCCACCGTTCAATGGCTAAACAGCCATCATAGGCTGTAATTACTTCGAATCCGGCCCGGCGGAGTGTGAACGATAATACATCGGCCAGATCCAGATCATCATCAACAACTAACGCTTTCATAATCAATCGCCTTTCAATGGCAGGGTAAACCAGAAAATTGAACCGCCTTCCTGTCGGGCATCTACGCCCACTGCCCCGCCATGTTCTTCAACAATTGCCTTAACAACCGACAGCCCTAATCCAACACCATATTGAGTGCCATCCTGTGCATCAAGGCGAACAAATCGGCGAAACAGGCTGGCCTGATCGGCTGGCGAGATTCCCGGCCCCCGGTCGGCGACGGAGATGCGCAGCAAATGATCGTCAGCCCACTCCACAATTAAATCAATCGGGCCCCCAACCGGACTGTATTTGCTGGCATTTGATAACAGGTTGACTAACACCTGTGCCATGCGGGTCGGGTCCACGTCAACATCCTGGAGGCCCATCGGCTCGGTGACCGACAGCGTTTGCTGGCGACGTTCGAGCAGTGGGTTAATCGTCTGGGTTGCATCTGCAATGATGTCGTTCAGGTCGGTTGGGCGGCAGCGAATACTGAATCTCCCCGCTTCGATTTTGCTGCTTTCCAGCAGGTTGTCGATCAGGGTTTGGAGCCCTTTGCCACTGCGGTGAATCGAGTTCAACAACTCCCACCTCTCAGCCACCGAAAAATCCTCGATCTCATCGATCAGTAGTTCGACAGAGGCGTTAAGGGCAGAGAGCGGCGTACGAAATTCGTGCGAAATGTTGGCGAGGAAATAGGCTCTCAAACGCTGAGCGGCCTCTTCTTCCGTCATGTCACGGAAGACCAGGACGGTCTGCCTGGTCCCACCGTTGGGGGGCTTGAGTTTCGCGCCGGTGACAGCCAACGTGGCGGTGCGTCCCTGCGCTGTCATGACACTGATCTGGCGCATCGTTCCGTTGGAGGGAATAAGGTTTCTCAGGGGTTTATCCTGCTCCACCGGTTTCAGGATGTCGTCGAGCGGCTGCCCCAGTGCCGCCTTTCTCGCCCAGCCGGTGATACGCGATGCTCCCTGGCTGAAGGACGTGATCTTGCCCTGCTGGTCAACGGTGACGATCCCCTCTATCACCGATTGGATCAGGGTATCCAGCCAGGCTCTGGCCTGTGACAGATCATCCAGGGCGCGGTAGGTGTTAACCCGGCTTTCCTCCAATGCATGGGCCAGGGTCGCAATTTCATCGGGCTCCCTGGGTACAGGAACCGGGGTAATGAAATCGCCCCGGCTGATATTGCGGGCAGCAAACGTCAACTGCCTCAAAGGAGAGGTTAACCGTCTGGCATACAACCCACCCAGCGTCGAACATATAACGGCTATCAACAGGGCAGCCAGAATCAGCGTGTCGAGTGCCCGGCGCTCAGTGACAAGCAGCTTGTTTACCGGCAAAGCAGCCTCGACCTGTGCCACGTCACGGCCCCGGGAATCTGTCAGGGACTGCAAAACAACATAGTAGCAGGCATCTTTTTGCTCAGCGACGCATACTTCGCCCTTCGTTAATGCCGCCGCCTGTTCAACCATCAGCGGATCAATCATGGCCGGGGTATCTGGCAGGCTGGTTGCCACCCGCTGCCCCCCCATGATAATACTCTGACCAAGCCCTGTCTGATCCTCGAGCTGGCGGAGAAACGCATCGTTCAGGAAAGCCCCGACCGTCACATGCCCCAACAGTTCGGAGGTTTGTGGATCATATATGGATTGGCTGGCAATCAGGGCAAGGGCAGGTTCCGGATCAGACAACATGTAGAAGCTCGCATCTTGTGAATAAGGAAGCGGAGACCACTGGCTGCCGGACAAGACATTTCCAGAAGAGTCCCGTATGACCAGGATGTCTAGCCCGGTATCGGTCTGGAAAACAAGGAGGTATTCGTTCAGCTCAGTTGAATCCTCTTCACGCAATAATCGTTGAAGTGTGGGACGCTGGGCAGTCAACGCGGCCATGTCGCTCAGGCGATTCTTTTCCGCATCGAACAGAGCACGGGTGGTCTGCGCACCGTCTAAGACGTGCATCCATGCCTGTTGTTCCAGTTCCAACCGGATCAGGCGATAAGCCGGAATACCCGAAATAAACGCCGTCGCAATAATGACCCCTACAAACGCGGCGACTACCTGTATTGACAGACTGCGCATCGCCCTTCGGATTGCCGGGAACATTTCGCCTTCCCCGTTCTACGCCGCTATTCCCGCCACCAGCATGCGGAAGATGTCGCTCTCTGTGATGATCCCGACCAGCCGGTTGTGATCCATGACCGGCAGGCCGCCTATTTTGTGTTCCAGCATGAGTTGGGCCGCGCGGGAGATGGTTGTCAGCGGCCTGACCGTAATCGGTGAGCGGGTCATAATCTGCCCGACCGTCAGCTTATTTAACAGGTAGCCCAACTCGAACTTGCTGAGTGATGTTGAGTCAGATGCCGACGCTTCGCGGATATCACCCCAGGTGACAATGCCAACCAGCCTGCCATCAACGACAACCGGCAGCCTGCGAATATTCTTCTCCTTCATGAGTCGGGCGGCTTCAGGTAGAGTGGTTTCGTCAGTAATCGTAACAGGGTCGGTTGTCATCCAATCCTTCACAACTTGTTTACGCATGACAGCCTCCTAAAGAGAACTATCCTTCTCGTTTACCCTTTTTCGTTGATCATTTGTTTTTGTTTTATCCTCCATTCTCCGCCTGGGAGTTTGAGCCTTTACTAAGAGTCTATCATAAATTGTTCTCGGCCTAAAGAGCACCAATAGTGATTATTGATGCATCACTAACCAATCTCCCTTTCCAGGTAGGCGCGTGTAAAATCCTGGGCAGGATTCTCAAATAGATCGGCGGCAGGCCCCTGCTCGATAACTTCTCCCAGCCATAAAAAGATCACATAGTCCGCCAGCCGCCGGGCCTGATCAAGATCGTGCGTAACCAGGACGATAGTGTAATCTGTCTTGAGAGTCAGCAGCAAATCTTCGATTCCGCGTGCCGAGATGGGGTCAAGTGCAGACGTGGATTCGTCACATAGGAGAATGTCCGGCTTAACGGCCAGTGCACGCGCCAGGCATAATCGCTGCTGCTGCCCGGCGGACAGTTCGGTGGCGGGTGCTTTCAGGCGATCTGCTACTTCATCCCATAGCTGGGCGGCTTGTAGACACGAGTGGACAGTCTGGTCTAACCCGGTTCTCGCCGTACCGTGAATACGCGGCCCATAGGCGACATTATCGTAAATGGACATGGGCAGCGGGAAGGGCTTCTGAGCAAGCAGGCCAATCCGGGTGCGCACCTCGGCCACATCCATGCCGGGGTGGTAAATATCCGTGTCATCAAAGAGCACTTTGCCGGTGATCCGAACGTTCGGGCCGAGTTCTACCAGCCGGTTCAAACTTCTGAGCAGGGTCGTCTTGCCACAGCCGGACGGGCCGACAATCGCCGTGATACACCGCCGGGGGATATCGGCGGCAATATCCTTCAGGACGTGCTGGGCATCCAGCCAGACATTCAGGTTTCGGATAGATAGATGAGGCGCTATGTTGTGCATCTTTATCTCCCTAACGGACGACGTACTTGCCCAGCAGTTTTAGAGACAACCGGGACAGCAGGCTGATGACCAGAACCAACATCATCAGTACCAGTGCTGAGGCATAAGCACGCTCCTGCACCTCTGGAAAGGGGGTGTTTAGCTGGAAGAAAACGGCCAGGGGCAGCGAGGCCACCGGTCGCAGCAGCGATTGGGGCATGTTGTCGGTGTAGCCTGCGGTGAACAGCACCGAAGCAGCATCCCCGATCCCACGCCCAAAGGCCAGCAGTACGGCTGTCACCAGGCCGGGGATTGTCTGGCGCAGCAAGATACCGGTCAGTTCAAGGCGAGTGGTTCCCAGGGCACGGGTAGCCTCTTTCAGATCAGAGGGAACCATCCGCAGCACCTCGTCCATCGTCCGGGCTAAGATAGGCAGTTCAACCAGGGTCAGGGCAATGATGCCGCCCAGCAGCGAGGCTCGCAAGCCAACCAAAAGCATCAGCGTGAAGCCGAAAGCCCCGTAGACAATACTGGGAATGCCCCACAGCACATCAAGTGCTAACCTGACCCCGCTCACCCAGCGCGAACGCCCGGCATAAGCATGGAGATAAAAGACCACAGGCAGCGCTGAAACGAGTGCCAACGCTGTTGCTCCGACAGCCAGCAGCAGCGATCCGGTGATGGCGTTGAGAATGCCCCCCTCTTTCCCCATATAGAATCCGCCCTGGGGAGCCTGGGTGAGCATCTGCCAGTTTAAGGCCCCGATACCTTTCCAGGTGATGCTTACGACAATCAGGCCGAGCACAACCGCGATCAACAGCAGACTGCCGCGCATCACGGTCTTGAAGAATATCTCCTCCCACCGGCGCTTCTGTCTCCGATTCATCTCACTGCCTCCCTGTCAGGCGTGACAGCACCAACTGTGCCCCCACGTTGAAAACCAGAACGACGGCAAGCAGCACCAGGGCAGCACCCATCAAGGCTGCATCGTACATCGGGATAGACATCATCTCGCCGTAGTTGTTGGCGATCAATGCAGGCAGCGGGTAAGCAGCATCAAATAACGAGTGCGGAACCTGCACCACATTTCCGACAACCATCATTACGGCCAGCGTTTCGCCAAAGGCCCTGGAAAATCCCAGGACGTTGGCGGCGATCACACCGGGCAGTGCGTGGCGCAGGACGACAAACTTGGTGGTTTCCCAATGAGTCGCTCCCAGCGCCAGTGATGCTTCGCGCATGTTCTGCGGCACACTGCGCAGCACCTCCTCGGTGACGGAGACAATAATCGGGAAAACCATGATCGCGAGTACGATACCGCCCGCCAGCAGCCCATAGCCGGTCGGGTTGTCGTTCGCCAAAAACGGCAGCACCGCCCCCAGTGTTTCACCAATCCACTTACCGGCCACATCCCGGACAAAGGGGACAACAAACAACACCCCCCACAGCCCATACACCACGGAGGGAATGCTTGCCAGCATATCGATCACCGGCTTGAAGAAGGCACGGGTCGAATGGTTGTATTCGGCCAGGTAAATGGCGCTAAAAGTAGCACAGGGGACGGCCAGCAGCATTGCCAACAATGTGACCAGAATGCTGCTCATGATAAACGGCCAGAAGCCGAAATATCCCTTAACCGGCTGCCATGTGCTGGAGAAAAGCAGTTCTCCTAATGGACGGCTGCTCAAGATCGGCCAGGCGCGGATCAGCAGGGCAATGCCCATAACCAATGCCAAAAGGCTGACCGCCGTGGTGATCAGCCGCACACTGTGATCTGCAAACACATCTTTCCACTGCCGCCACCGCCAGGGCACGCTTCGGCGAGAGGAACGCCCCACAGTGACAAACGAATCCAGGACAGATGTAGGTTTATAAGTTTCTTGCATCTGATCCCTTCCTAAGTGACGAACCAAACAGAACAGTTATAGGGACATGGCATGCCGTGTCCCTACCTGGTAAACGCCGGGCATCCTATTTCCCCAGCGTGTCAATACCCTCTTGTAGTTGGGCATCTGACAGGTTGACATACCCTACCTCTTCAAGGTATGCCTGCCCGTCGGTCAGAACCCATTGTATAAAGTCTTTTGTTGTGCCTTCCGGCATCCCCTTGGTAACCAGATACAGGGTCCGGGCCGGTGGTGAGGGATACAGCCCGGCGGCGATTGCTGCCGTCACATCATCCTTTGTTGCATAGAAATCCTCGTCAGGGGTGATCTG
>JAFGNO010000083.1 GCA_016926985.1 Anaerolineae bacterium | reverse complement strand
CCGGGTGGGGCGCGCCTTGCTGATCCTCGGTGGGCCAGGCGCCGGAAAAACCACGATGATGCTTCGACTGGCGAAGATGCTAGTTGCCCGCGCTGAGACTGACCCGGAGGAACCGGTGCCGGTATTGTTTAATCTCTCATCCTGGGGGGAACAGCGTTTGCCGCTTGGGCGCTGGCTGGCTGATGAGTTGAGCGAGAAATACCAGATTCCGCGCCGGATTGGCGCGCAGTGGCTCGACAACGGGCAGCTTCTGCTGCTGCTGGATGGCCTGGACGAACTGCCGGCAGGATACCAGGGTGATTGCGTGCGTGCTATCAATACCTTTCGCGAAGAGCATGGATTGGCGCCAATCTGCATCACAAGCCGGGCCCAGGAATACCAGTTGCTGGATGCGCGGCTGCGTCTCAGCGGCGCTGTCAGCCTTAAGCCGCTCACCCCGGAGCAGGTGGATCGGTACCTGGCGGAATCCGGACCAGAACTCACTGCGCTGCGCGCTGCGCTGGCTGAGGATACGGCCCTGCAGGAAATGGCGTCCACGCCGCTGATGTTGAGCGTGATGGTTTTGGTCTATCACGAGGCTCCTGTTGAATCGCTGCTTGCGCTGCAAACCGTTGAGGCCCGGCGTCACCACCTGTTTGAGGCCTATATTGATCGGATGTTCCGGCGATTCAAAGGGGCGACGCCTTTTCAGCGCGAGGATACGCTGCGATATACCGGCTGGCTGGCAGACCAGATGGTTCGGCGGGCACAGGCCATACTTCTGGTGGAGCATCTGGACGATGCGTGGCTTGAAAGCGATGCGCAGCGGCGGGAGAAGCGCACCAGCCAGCTTGTTATCGCCACCCTGATCGGCCTGGTTGCTGCGGCGATCACCGGGATCGTCAGTTCTGTTCAGGATGCGCTGGCTTTTGGCTGGATATTTGTGCTGCTGGTCCCCCTGATCGTGATCCCTCTCAATACGATTCGCAATACCATCTTTTATGTTCTGCTGATGCGGCAGGAATATACCACCAACCTAAAACGGGTGGTGTTCAGGAACGGGCTGGTGCTTATCATCGCATATGGCCTGACTGGCGCAATCTCAACGGCGTTGATTGAACTCGCCGAATCGGGACCCGATCAGTTGATCCTGAGCACGCTGGCCGGAACGGTTGGAAGCCTGATCGCGATTGTGCTGCCCCTGATTTTTGTCATCCAGTGCTCCAGGACAACCGACACAGCCGAGGCGCTGAGCTGGTCGTGGAAAAGGGCGCTGCGCGGCGCCCTTCTGGCGGCAGTGGTTTCAACGGGTGTTGTGGCATTTGCTGCCGCTTCCGTAGTAACCCTGACTTTCTCATCGGGTGAAAGAATTGCTGATATCGACCCCCTGACGCAGATGACTCTGGCGACCGCGTTCCACCTGCTCCTGTTTTTCCCGATTGTTGTACCCCAATCTATCCTTGGGTTAGGGATGATGTTTGGCATCTCTGGCCGGCGGATTGAACAGACAACCGTGCCCAATCAGGGCGTCATCCAATCACGCAAAAATGCGGTACGGATGGGGCTGCTGTTCGGGGTCAGCATGGGGGTGATCACACTGTTCTTTACCGGCGCAGCTTTTATTGGGACCGAGCTGTTCCAGGCATGGGGAACCGGGGCGGCGCCTGATTTGCCGGGGGCGCTGGTGCGGGCCGTGGGAAACGCGACGAGCTTTGGCGTGTTATTTCTATTCAGCCAGGCCCTGATCTATGGAGGGCGCACCTGGATCCGGCATTTAACCATCCGGCGGGTGCTGGCCAGGTATGGGCTTATCCCTCATGACCTGGTCGGTTTTCTGGACTACACGGCTGACCTGGTGTTTTTGCGCAGGGTGGGTGGTGGCTATATCTTTGCCCACCGGGCATTGATGGAGCATTTCGCTGAAAAACACGGCAAACAGGGGTAAGATTCGGGAAGTTGCGCATTTTGCCGAATTTAACATAATATGTAACTTACCTGTGAGCCATCACAATAAGTGACCATCACATAAGATTCTGGCATTCTGAGGTCCTTTCCACCGTCCGCGACCGGTAAAAAGGCAGGAGGTTGGTCTCAGATGCAGGGCCGATTCAACGGATCAATCAAGACACGGAAGGTGCCGTTCATGTCCGACAAACCCCAAGACCACAAAACCGCATCTGAGCGGCCATTGTTAAATCCAGGAGAGCAGCTCATGGCTGATTTGGGAAAAGATATTGCATCCTATGCCAAAATTATGGTCATTGGTGTAGGTGGCGGTGGCAATAACGCCGTCAACCGTATGATTGATGAAGGGATGTCAGGCGTAGAGTTTGTGTCTGTTAACACCGATGCGCAGGCGCTTGATGCTTCACAGGCCAAGCACCGTGTGCAGATTGGCCAGAAACTGACGCGTGGCCTGGGGGCAGGGGGAGACCCCGAGATTGGCCGGAAGGCCGCTGAAGAAAACCGCGACGACCTCGGCAAGGTGATCGGCGAGGCAGACATGGTCTTCATTACTGCCGGGATCGGTGGGGGCACCGGCACCGGCGCCTCACCAATCATTGCCGATATTGCCAAACAGCAGGGCGCGCTGACAATTGGCGTGGTTACACGGCCCTTCAGCTTTGAGGGCCGCCAGCGTGAGCGTGTTGCCGCAGAAGGAATAGACCGGCTTAAAAACGCGGTCAATACGTTGATTGTGATCCACAACGACCGTCTCCTCAAAATTGTTGACAAGCGGGCCAGCCTCCAGGAGGCCTTCAGCGTGGCCGATGACGTGCTGCGCCAGGGCATTCAGGGGATCAGCGAATTGATCACTGTGCCGGGCCTGATTAACCTGGACTTCGCCGATGTTCGTACCATCATGTCAGAGGGTGGCGCGGCGCTTATGGCAGTGGGTATGGCCAGCGGTGAGGAGCGCGCGCGTAAGGCCGCCCAGCAGGCGATCACCAACGAACTGCTGGATGTGACCATCAATGGGGCAAGCGGGATTCTCTTTAATATCACCGGCGGCCCGGACATGAGCCTGTTTGAGGTCAATCAGGCGGCAGAGATCATCAAGGAAACAGCCGATCCCAATGCCAACCTGATCTTTGGCGCAGTGATTGATGAGGGGATGATGGATACCATCCGAATTACCGTGATTGCAACCGGATTCGGGCAGATACGCACACAGCGACCGCGTTTTGGGGCGGAGCATCCGGCAGGAGTGGCGCCGGCGCAATCGGTTCAGCGCCCGGTGGGCTTCGATGAGCCGGAACAGACCCAGCCGCGCGGTTATGAGGAGAATCTGGACATGCCGGCTTTCCTGCGCCGCCGCTATCGCGAGCAGGATGAAGAATAGCGGGCTGGCTGTCAGCATATACACAAAGCCTCTGCAATCGCAGAGGCTTTTCAATTGACATTCAACCAATGACCTTATCACTGGATGATCAGAATTACTACCGGGAAATCTATACCCGGATGCGCCCCGGCTGGATCCCGGCAACAGCCTGCTATGAAACACTGATCCGCAGCCAGCTTGCCCCCGGAATGGTGGTGCTTGATGTCGGAGGAGGGCGGGGCGGTGTGCTGGAGCAGATCGGGGATATGGTATCCACTCCGCTCTGCGTTGATCCTGATTTTGTTTCGCTGCATGAGCACCGGATGCCCGGATTACCGCGCGCAGCATCCGATGCCTCCCGCCTGCCGTTCAGAACCGGGGTGTTTGACCTGGTGCTCTCAAGCTGGGTGCTTGAGCATCTTGACAATCCTGCAGGCTGTTTTTCCGAGGCGGCGCGAGTTCTGAAGCCCGGCGGCAGGTTTATCCTGATGACGCCCGGCGCCTTCAGTCCGGCAGCCCTTCTGAATCGTTTGCTGAAGCCTTTGCAGCGCTGGCTGGTACCCCTTTTATATGGGCGGGCTGCGGAGGACGCTTTTCCGGTTGCCTACCGGGCGAATTCTCGACGCCGCATTACCCGGTTGGCTGCGGCTGCCGGGCTGGAGGTAGCAGTCTTCCATCGGATCCACGACCCGACCTATTTCGCCTTCACCCCCCTGTTTTTCAGGATCAATGCCGCGCTGGTGCGTGTGCTGCCTGGCATGTTCGCCGAGCATATTGTCGCCGAGCTTCACAAGCCGGCGGATTGATCAGGGTTGTTCAAACAGGGTTTGCTGAGGGAAAACCAGTTGGTCCGCATCAAATATCCCTTCTTTGAAGGGGGCCTGGTTCAGCATTTCGAACTCTCGATGTGCCATCTCCTGCTGGGTGAGCTGGATGGAAGACGGTTCTGCGGAATACAGTGCGACAGTGGTCACCATCCGTCCCCTGACCAGGATCATCCACCGCCCGCCCTCAACCTGGGTGATGTGGGAATCAATCCGGTTGGCCTGGACCTGGGGGCCGGTTGTGATGGCAATTTCCAGTGAGGGTTGAAGCTCTTCTGGCAGGTCATATGTCCCCAGCACCGCCGCGATCTCGCCGCTCTCGTTCACAAAGATCGCCATCCCTTCCAGCTCGGCCATGTGACGCTTTCGCAGCAGGGTGGTTAAGCCCCGGGTTGCAGCCCGTTTCCAGGTGTCCGAATCTGGCTGCCGGGAAGCCAGGCGGGCGATGATCTCCCGCTGCTCGGAATAGTGGGTGAAGATCGTCTGGAACTGGGCCTGGTTCACCTCACCCACGACAAATTCACGGGTCACCGCGGCCATTCTTTCCTCAAGGAGGGCCATTGCGGTTATGGGATTGTCGACCAGCGGGTCAGAACTGAAGGCCAGTTCTGTCGTCTCTGATATATCGGCAGGATGGCTGGTGAATGGGGCAGCAAAAGGAAGGTCATTGATGGCCTGTTGCTTTTCCGGCTCCGCGCCTGGCTGGTCGTTCTGGGGTTGGTCTGTGTTCCGCTGGCCCTGCAATCGACCGAGCAGGCGGCGATCGGGCGGCTGCTCATCATTGGCAGGCGAGTTGTTGGCAATGGGATTGGTTTGATCAGGCATTGTTAAATCCATCCGGATTATATCATGGCGGCATGCATTGTTGTGTTGCTTGCTTAATCCATCGTTGCCGATCATACTGGAGAACAGGGGATAACAACAACCCGTTCCCATCTGGCTGCAAGAGGGAGATCGTATCTATAGACCCTCAGATAACTGACTGAACAAGGGGCTTAAGCCCCTTGTCTGAACGCAGGGTTGATCGTTCAGAACGTTTTCTGAAAT
>JAFGNO010000082.1 GCA_016926985.1 Anaerolineae bacterium | reverse complement strand
CCACGCGTCCTCGTCTTTAGCCTGTGTAAGTCGGGCAGCCCAGTGTGCGGCAATCGCCAGGTATTGCAGGGGAACCCAGATGCGCATGCGTTCGAGGATGTCTTCCGGGGTGCCCAGCGGATAGTGCGAGAGCATCTCCAGATGTCGGTCTTGATCCACATACCAGGTGAGGAAAATGCCGAGGTCGGCAACCGGGTTATTCAATGCCAGGTTCTCAAAGTCTATCAGGCGGAGCGCGCCAGCCTTGTTTACCATGAAATTGCCATGGTTCAGGTCGTTATGGGTGGGGACAATTATGCCCTCTTCAGATTGACAGCAGAGCAAGGGTTCGAGCTGGTTAATCACTTCACTCACCAGTTCGGCAAGCCTGGTTATCTCCAGAAGACCAGCAGCCAGCCAGCGGTCAACCACTGCCTCAAACCAGCGCTCACGGATTTCGCTGAACAGCCGGTCAATTGGCTGGAATCGCTCCCGGTCACCCTCTGTTACCTGGGCGACCAGCGCTGTGGATAGGGGCATGTTGGTATGCAGGCGAGTGATCAGCGAGATTGCTTCTTCAGCACGGGCTTCCAGCTCGTCCCGGGTGATCGGGAGCAAGGCTGTTTCCACGATGGCGGCCCGCCCATCCAGCGTGCTGCTGCTGGGCGTGATTCCCAGGATTTGCGGGCCAATCCTGGCTTCGTGAAAAATGGTCCCCAGCTCCAGATGCTGCCAACGCTGCGGATATTGGGCAGCGTCCCCCAGCAGGTAGCGGATATAAGCCCAGGGCTGACCGGCCACATTGACCCGGCATACGTGCTTGGCGGCCCATGTGCTGATCAACTCAAAAGAGGGTTCGCCTGGGGGCTTGATATCCAGTTCATACAGCAAACCCTTCAATGCAGCATCTGATGCCGGGCGACGCCGGGCTTTGCTGGGATAGTGGTTGGCCCCTTCCCGCATATCAATCCACCCGACGGCGGGTGATGAGCATGACCCAGTCGCCTGCCTGGCGCTGTCCGATCAGTTCCAGGTCTATCGATTCAAGCAGTGGGATCAACTCGGAGACCTGTTCTGCAAGGATGCCAGAAAAGATAAATTTACCGCCCGGCCAGATGATATATTGCAGGCTTTGAGGAATCAGGTCTTTGATAATGTTTGCTGTGAGGTTGGCAACCGCCCAGTCGAAATGACGGGAGGTGCTGGTCAGGCTGTTGAGGCTGCCCTGCATGGCGATCACTTTGCTGGAAACGCCGTTGCGTTCAACATTCTCCTGCGCAACGCGAACGGCAATCTCATCTATGTCGAGCGCCAGCACGCGGTAGCAGCCAAGTTTTGCTGCGGCAATGGCAAGAATGCCCGACCCGGTACCTATATCGACCATGCAGGTCCCCGGTTTTGCAAACCATTCGACGGCCTGCAGACATAACTGCGTGGTCGGATGTGTGCCGGTTCCGAAGGCCATTCCCGGGTCCATTGCAATAACCACATCATCAGGGCCAGTATGCACATCAATCCAGGCGGGTTTGATCACAATATGATCTCCCACACGCACCGGATAGTAGTGGCGTTTCCAGGCGTTTGCCCAGTCATCTTCTTTTATGGAGGTAAAGGCAGGTTCGGGGAGGGGATACAACCGGCTGGCGTAATATATCGCCTCCTCAATCTGGCGGCGTACGCGGTTCTTTTCCGAGTCGACCGGGAAATACCCGCGTACGGTCAGGGGGCCCTCCTGCAGCGTCTCATCCTCCCAGGCCTCTCCAGGGAAGCGGCTTTCAATCACAATACCTTTGTGGACATAGCGGCGCAGGATATCAGCCGCAATTTCGGCGCCCTCACCATCCACGCTCAGTGATACTTCAATCCAGTCAGTCATAAAGGTTATTGTATTTGCCTGTGTTGAATGATCAATCTTGAAGGAGCGTGACGCTCCAGATAATCTGTTGATAGGTGGCAGAGAGCCGGTCCCATTCCCCTTCCGGGGGGTCTTCGGACGGTTCCGGGCCGTGGGCCAGTATGACCAGGGCCCTCTCGTCAAGCGCCATTACCGCGACGATCATCTGCTCTCTGAAAACGTGGTAGGTGCCTTCAACAACCTGAAAGGTCAGGTCCTGCCGGGTGATGATGGTCCAGGGTTCCCCGAAGGTCCCGTCTTCAGCAAGGCGCATCATGGTTGCGGCAAGCAGCTCACCTGAGTCCATGCCGTCAACATAGTCTATTCCCCAGGGATTGCTGTTGGCAGGGGTGATAAAACCGAACTCGATCCAGCCTTCACCATCATTTTCGTAGATGCTGATGGTTCCGGGAAGAGCAGGCGTTGCTTCCCAGCCTTCAGGGCGGAAAAGGGAAAGGCCCATGGCGTTGTCGGAATAGATCATCCACCCAGGCAATAAATCCGGGGTGGCGCTTTCCTCAGGGGCAGGGGAGGGGAGGAGGGTGGGGGAAGGCGTCGGGAACAGGGAGGTTGCGGTCGGCTGCGGCGTGCCAATCAATGTGGCGGTTGGCAGCGCTGGCGGGTTGTCTGTGGCACATGCCGCCAGGATGACAGGAAGGATCAGAATGGCGATGCTTATGGTAGGTTGTCGTTTTCTCATGCCGGGATTATAGCCTGTATTCAGCCTGTATTGCAGTAGATTCGCGAATCCCAACAAAAACCGGGACATGCCAGGCAATGTCCCGGTGATCAGGCGTGGCAGGTATCAATTTGTGGCTGCTTCTTCGGGGACTTCCACCGCAACCGGGATGGTGTAATGGAAGGTTGACCCTTTACCAACCTCAGACTCTACCCAGATTCTGCCCCCATGCTGTTCTACCAGGCTCTTGGTGATGTTGAGTCCCAGCCCGGTGCCAGAGGCCATATCCTTGCTGCGCTGGGTGCGGAAGAACTTGGTGAACAGCTGGTTGAGATCATCTTCATCCATGCCGATTCCGGTATCTGATACCCAGTGATGCAGCATCTCATGGATTTCCCCGGTGTCATCGTCGGTGTGAGTTATCGGCTCCACGCCGATGGTGATGGCGCCGCCATCGGGCGTATATTTGTGAGCATTGCTCAGGATATTGGTCATCACCTGGACCAGCCGGGTGTGGTCGGCGCTGATTTCGGGCAGCGAATCCGGGATTTCCAGGACAAGCTCCTGGTTTTTTTCCTCAATCTGCGCCTGTAATCCGCTGATTGTCTCGTCAATGACCGATCTGGCGCTGATGGGCGCAATTTCCAGCTGCATGTAGCCCGTTTCGATCCGGGCCACGTCGCGCAGATCCGACACCAGGCGCGACATGCGATCCACATTGTTTCGGATTGTGGTCAGGAACTGGGCCTGCATGTCATTTACTTCGCCAACCTGACCGGCTTTCATCAGGTCTGTGTACCCACGGATGGAGGTCATCGGGTTTTTCAATTCGTGGGCGACAAATCCGATAAACTCGGTTTTTGAGCGGTTTGCCTCGTTCACTTCCGAGATCAGGCGGGCGTTCTCAATCGCCACAGCAGCGTGTTCCACAAGACGCTGGGCGAATTCAAAATCCTGGATGGTCAACAGGCCGGGAATATCGCTTTCCAGAACAAGCGCGCCAATAGGCCGGTTAGCACGTAAAATTGGCACCGTAATCTGGGATACCGCGTCAAATGCGCTGGTTGGCATAAAGTCAGGATCGGTGCTGACATCTTCAATAAACTCCGGCTGCCCGTTTTGCAGGACACGTCCCACAATGCCCACAGTCAGGGGGAGCGGTTTCTCTGCATACTCATCGATAAATTCCTGGGCATAACCGCTGCTGGCAAGGATTTCCAGGCCATCTTCCTCGGCATTCAACATGCCCAGCATGCCGGCCCGTGCCCCCGTGATGCGCTGCGCCCAGTCCAGCGTGGTCTTGATCACCCGGTTAAGCTCAAGGGTGCGGTTCAGTTCGCGGTCAATCCGCTGGAGGTTCTGCAACTCGTCCACGCGGCGGGCCAGCTCCGCATCGGTGGCTTCGTAAAGGCGGGCGTTGTCAATGGCAATGGCTGCCTGTGAGGCAAATGTGGTCAGCAGCGAGGCGTCTTCGTCATCAAATGGCATGCCATCCTGGCGGTTGATCAGCTGGAGGACACCAATGCTCTCATCCTGTATCAGCATTGGTACCGAGAGCAATGCCTTGGTTTGAAACTCGGTTTCCTTGTCGATGCTGCTGGCCCAGCGCTTATCCTGAACCACGTCATTGGAAATGACCGGTCTTTTTTCCAGGGCGGCTTGCCCGACCAGGCCGGTTCCGGGCGGTAGCCGCATGCCGATCAGGTCCTGCGCGCCGCCTTCGACCACTCTGAACACGATTTCTCCCGTATTCTCATCGAGCAGGTACAGCGTCCCGGCTTCGGTTCCAATAATGTCTACCGCAGCGTGCATGATCCGGACAAGCAGGTTCTCAAGGTCAAGCGTGGAGGCCAGTTCCTTGCTGATCTCGTTCAATGTGGCCAACTGACGGGCGCGTGTTTCGGTCTCTACAAAGAGCCTGGTCTTATCAAGTGCCGTAGCGGCCTGGTCGGCGATTGCCCAGAAAACCTTGAGTTGGTCATCGGTAAACACGACCCCCTGCGATTTGCTGGCTACGACCATCGCGCCAAGCGTCTGCGCGCCAGCATTGAGCGGCACCCCCATCCAGGAGCGTTGATGCGACTGGTGTGGTTTTACACCACGCCTGGCGCACTCCGTGCTGTAGTCATCGGTTCGGATTGGGCGCCCGGTGCGGATGACCTCAGATACCAGTCCCACATCATCCGGCCAGATCAGCCCTTCGCGTTCTACCATGCGCTCATCGTCTTCAAGGAAGAATGCGTACTGGAGCGTTTCCAGTTCTTTGTTGTGGAGAATGATGTAAAAATTAGTGGTGTCGATCAGCTTGCCGGTTTGAGCGTACATCAGTTCCAGAAGTACGTCCGGGTCAGTGGCAAAGTTCACAGCCTGCGCTACCTGGCTGAGCACGTCAAGCTCGGATACACGCCGCTCCAGGTCGTTAATCACCTGGGCGCGCTCAACGGCAAGTGAGGCTTGTTCAGCAAGACCTCGTACAAAGGCAAGTTCGTAAGTGGTGAATGGATCTCCCGATCGCTTGTTCCCCACTGCAACCCAACCGGCCAGCCGGTTTTGTCCCTGCAACGGCACCATGACCGGTGTTCGCAGGATGGCCAGGCGGGAATGGTCGTCGATCAACTCGGGCGGGAGTGGTTTATTGTACTCCAGGAAGATGATCTCTCTGGTAGTGCTGAGCGCATGCACCAGGCCGCTTTGAGGCTCAAACCGGATATCGGTATCCGGGCGGCTTCCCTCGCTCACCGCGATGAAATCCCCGGTGAGATTGTCGCGCAGGAACACATAGATATGAGTCGGCATCAGCCCTTCCCGGACCTGCATTTTCAGCAGGCGGATGACCTCACCCAGACCACTTACGGTTGTCAGGTCATGGCGAAAAGCAGTCAGCCGTTCCTGATACTCGGACTGCGACCGGAAAAAGAAGGAATCAATCGTTTCCTGAAGCCAGCGCCTGAGTGGTTGGAATGTCAGGGCCAGAATGAATGCCAGTAGCCCGATCAGCACCGGGTTGGTAGCCGGGATTGATTCCTGCAGGAGGGCAGCGGCAATATAGTTTATTCCGGCAACGATCAGCGCAAACCCGGCAGTGACGACAATGGCCATGATGGAATAAGTCGCCGTGAAACTGGCCATTTGGTTGGTGTCGAGCATGGAATACTGAACAATGCTGTAAGCGATGGTCAATGGGAAGAGCAGAAAGGCGATCAGCACAATGACAACAGGAATGTTGAGGATGTTGAAGGCAAACAGGACAAACGGGGTAAAAGCAAAGACTGCCCCCGCCAGAACGACACGGCTTTGTTCCCTGACCGAGGGGGATAGGGCAAATAGTCCCCTGAGCAGCAACGCAGCCATGAATAGCAGGATGCAAATGCCGGAAAAAACGTACTGGCTGAACCAGTTTTTCACAATAGTTGCGTGGGCCCCGTTCAGAGAGAATTGGACATAGGTCAGCAGGATAACTGCCAATCCAATTGGCACCCAGCGCAGCAGCGGGCGCCTCGCAACAAACGGCACTTCGCTGGGAAATACCAGTGCAAATGTGACCAGAACACCTCCAGCCCAGGGTATAGCAGCCGTCCAGAGCCAGACAAAGGAATGGGAAGTCCACAGGTCAAAGGTGGTGATCAGGGCCAGGGCGACTGAGACACATAAGATCAAGAAGATGCGACCGATAGCCTGGTCGCGGCGGCTGCGGTAGACCCCCAGACCAATGCCAATATATATCAAGCCCGTAATATAGACGATTATGAGCAGGGCAGTAATCTGCCTGACCGGGGCGTCAACCAGTGTGATTGTGATCTCGCGCGTGGCCCCGGCATCGTCAACCAGGCCGATCCGTACCTCGTCGCCAATGTTATAGGTGCGCAGCAGCCGATAAAGGTTTCGGCTGGAAGAAATCGATTGGTCGTTGAGTGAAACAATCGTTTCGTTCTGTAGAAGGTGGGTATCAGGGAGGACATCTTCCTGATCGGCAAACAGCGAATGCCCGATAACTGAGAGGTTGGCTGTGGCTGGATATTCAAGCACGGTTCCCAGGTAGGGGGTTCGAATCCAGGTCCATGCCTGAATCGGTGTAAGCAGGAAGACCAGCGCAGCAAGGGCCAGCAAGATAATCAGAATGACCCGGCTGAACTGGTCAAGGAGGCGGCGAGTCCGCACTTGCTGCGTGTAATACTTCTGCGATTCGGTGGTGGCAGTTACAGCACTCATGTCCTGTCCTGTGCCTGAATTCAATCTGTTCGTGTGATGGCAATTGAGTCATTCTACCATAAGTGCGGGCTCGCGCGCCATGTGGATGAAGCGGGTTTGAAGCAGAATCCCGCAAAGTTGACAAGCACGAGTCGGGCGTGTTACGATCTCAAAATGGCATTATTAGCACTCTCCGGGGAAGAGTGCTAATCGGGAGGGGGTTTGGCAGAATTAACCAGCCGTCAGGAATATGTTCTGAGCCTGATTGTCCGGGAATACGTGCGTGTTCCCAACCCGGTCAGCTCAAAGGTGTTGGTGAGTCGTTACAACCTGGATGTCAGTTCTGCCACAGTTCGGAATGACATGGTTGCGCTGGAGGAAGCAGGCCTGATCTATGCCCCGCATACATCTGCAGGGCGCGTGCCCAGTGAAGACGGGTACCGGTATTTTGTCCAGCGGCAGCTTGATATTGTTGAACTGGGTGCAGCCGAGCGGCGAACCATTCGCCACCAGTTTCATCAGGCAGGGGTGAATGTTGATGAATGGCCGAGGCTGGCAGCTTCGATCCTGGCCAAAACGGCCCGGACTGCCTCGCTGGTTACCACGCCCAAAAGCCTGGAAGCAAAGTTCAAACACCTTGAGCTGATCTGCACACAGGGGCGGATGGTCCTGATGGTGCTTGTGCTTGAGGGGGGGACTGTGCGACAGCAGATGCTTTCGCTCTCTGAGCCGGTCAATCAAGAGGTCTTAAGCGAAGTAGCCCAGCGGATCAATTTGCTGTGTGCTGGTAGAGATGGGAAATGGATCCGCAGCAGGGCCTCCCAGCAGCAAACCCTGGAACAGGAAGTAATGGAACTGGCGGCAGACCTGCTCGACCGCGCCCATCAATTGTACCGGATGGTATATGTCGACGGGCTGATCAATGTGCTTGATCCGGAATACCAGGCCAGTCGGTTGGACGTGACGCCTGAAGAACGGGAGGAGGCTGCCCGTGCCCTGGTCGATGTGGATGCCATCGGTGCGCGCCAGACTCTCCACCTGCTGGAGGAACAGAGCCTGCTGGAAGAGATACTTGCAGAGGCGCTGTCACCGGGCACAGAGGGCGTCCAGGTGATGATTGCAGGCGAGGGCCGGTGGGAGGAGTTAAGCCACACCAGCATGATCCTGTCGCGATATGGATTTGGGACAACCTCTGGTGCGCTTGGCCTGCTTGGGCCAACACGCCTGCATTATGGACGGGCGATTTCTACTGTAAGGTATGTTGCCGGTTTGATGAACGATCTGCTGATCGGTATCTACGGTGAGGGTTGATTGGTGCCTGGACTCTGTCCGCATAAGAATTCCATCAGAATGCTCTTTGAAGTGTGTAGAATCTAACATTGATCTTACAGTGACTGGTTACAATTTCAGTCGAGCCCTTGTTTAAACAACCAACAACGAGGTGAGCATGAGCAAAAATCAACATGACGATGAACTTGACAAATCTGACACCGAACACAAACCGGCCCCAGCACAAGAGGGTGAAGCAGAAACTGAACAGGTTATTGATGCTGTCAGCGCGTTTGAAGAAGAGCGCGATGTGGAGCAGATTCTGGCAGAGTTGGAGGCTCAGGCCGCTGAATATCTCGATGGCTGGCAGCGGGCCAGAGCAGAACTCGCCAATTATAAAAAACGCATGGAGCGTGAGCGGGAAACCCTTGCAAACACGCTCCGTGGGGATGTAATCCTGGCACTACTGCCCGTATTAGACGACTTTGACCTGGCAATGAACAGCCAGAGCGATGATATAGCCAGTCTCGAATGGGCGGGTGGGATTGCGCTCATTTATCGTAAGCTCCAGAACCTGCTGACCGAGTTTAATGTCACGGAGATTGAGGCTTTAGGCCAGCCTTTTGCCCCCATGATGCACGATGCAGTCATGCAGCGCGAAGAGCCGGGCGTTGAATCGGGCACAGTTGTTGAGGTGATCCGCAAAGGGTACCTGATTGGCGAAAAAGTGCTGCGACCCTCTATGGTGGTTGTGGCAGCATAGGGTTGCGATCAATTCAATTGAAATTTATTCATACCTATCATAACTACTAAACGAAAAAAGGGAGAGACGAAAACAATGGGCAAGATTATTGGAATCGATCTGGGGACTACCAACTCAGTTGCAGCAGTCATGGAGGGTGGAGAACCTACCATCATCCCATCTGCTGAGGGTGGGCGTTTGTTCCCATCAGTTGTTGCTGTTGACAAGAATGGGGAACGCCTGGTCGGGCAGGTTGCCCGGCGGCAGGCTGTGGTTAACCCTGAAAATACCATCTACTCCATCAAGCGTTTTATGGGACGCAAGTACGACGATCCCATGAGCAAGCGGGGCAGGGAGATGGTGTCATATAAGATGACCAAAGCCTCGAATGGTGATGTGCGTGTCGTGCTGGCGGGGAAAGAGTACTCGCCCCCGGAAATCTCGGCGATGGTCCTGCAAAAAATCAAGGCAGATGCTGAAGCATACCTGGGAGAAGAAGTCACGCAGGCTGTCATCACCGTTCCGGCCTATTTCAATGACAGCCAGCGTCAGGCAACCAAGGACGCGGGACGGATTGCCGGGCTGGATGTACTCCGGATTATTAATGAGCCAACTGCGTCGTCACTGGCCTATGGGCTGGACAGGAAAAACGACGAGACCATTGCGGTATACGACCTGGGCGGTGGCACCTTTGATATCAGCATCCTTGATGTTGGCGAAGGCGTTTTTGAGGTGCGTTCCACCAACGGTGACACATTCCTGGGCGGCGATGACTTTGACGAGCGGATTATCAACTGGCTGGCAGATGAGTTCCTGCGCGAGCAGGGCATCGACTTGAGAAATGATAAACCGGCTCTCCAGCGCCTGAAAGAGTCAGCAGAAGCTGCAAAGATGGAACTTTCAACCAAGATCGAGACGGAGATCAGCCTGCCATACATTACGGCGGATGCATCCGGGCCAAAACACCTTCAGATCAACCTGTCTCGCGCAAAGTTGGAACAGCTTGTTGAAGACCTGATTCAGCGATCCATTGACCCCTGCAAGCAGGCTTTGAAGGATGCTGGCCTTGGTGTTGCCGAAATTGATGAGGTCATACTGGTAGGTGGCATGACCCGTATGCCTGCGGTTCAGGAAGCAGTCAAGAATTTCTTCGGAAGAGAGCCGCATAAGGGTGTCAACCCTGATGAGGTCGTTGGCCTAGGCGCGGCCATTCAGGCTGGCGTACTCGGCGGGGATGTCAAAGATATCCTGCTGCTTGATGTTACTCCATTGACCCTGAGCATCGAGACCCTGGGGGGTGTGGCGACCCCGCTCATTGAGCGGAACACCACCATCCCGGTTTCCAAGAGCCAGATCTTCAGCACGGCAGCTGATGGCCAAACACAGGTCGAGATCCATGTGGTGCAGGGTGAGCGCCCGATGGCGGCTGACAACAAGACGCTGGGTAAGTTTATCCTGGATGGCATTCCGCCGGCGCCGCGTGGCATCCCGCAGATTGAGGTGAAGTTTGACATAGACGCCGACGGCATCCTGAACGTGTCAGCCAGGGACAAAGCAACCGGGCGCGAACAGAGCATCACCATTACCGCATCAAGCGGCCTCTCAGAGAACGAAATTGACAAGATGGTTGAGGAAGCCAAGAAGCACGCTGCGGAGGATGAGAAGCGCAAGGAATTTCAGGTGGTGCGCAATGAGGCGGACAGCGCAGTTTACTCAGCCGAGAAGTTGATCAGAGACTATGGCGATAAACTTCCAGAGCAGGCTGTGAAGGACACTCAGGAAAAGGCCGATGCAGTGCGTGAGGTTTTAGAAAGCGATGATACCGATCGCATACAACGCCTGACTGATGAGCTTGTGCAGCAGATCCAATCACTCGGCGCTCAGATGTATGAGCAGACAGGCGGAATGCCTGGAGCCGAGGATATGGGCGGCGAAGACACTGGTGCTGCCGGTGAAGACGATTTCATTGATGGCGAGGTTGTAGAAGACTGACGTTTCGCCCGATCTGTAACTGAATACATGGGCCAGCCCGATAACTTTGGCTGGCCCATGTCGTCTTGACGTGTTATTCGGATAAACCCACAGGTGCGCTATAATCTACATGTTTTTTAGCTCGAAATACTGTAATGGTGACAGCATATGGCAAGCAAACGTGACTACTACGAGGTATTAGGCGTTCCTCGTGGTACATCTCAGGATGACATCAAAAAGGCATTCCGGCGAAAGGCGCGCCAGTATCACCCGGACGTAAGCCAGGAATCTGATGCTGCTGAGCGGTTTAAGGAAATTAACGAGGCCTACGAAGTCCTGAGCGATCAGCAGAAACGGGCTGCGTATGACCGGTTTGGCCATTCGGCTGTCAACGGGCAGATGGGCGGCGATCCCTTCGCGGGATTTGGTGGATTCAGCGACATCTTCGACGAGTTTTTTGGCGGGGCGTTCCGGTCCTCGCGTGGGTCGACGCGGCGAGCGCCACGTCGTGGTCAGGATCTCCAGTATCGGCTGACCATCTCATTCGAAGAGGCTGTTTTTGGCACCGAGCGTGATATTGAATTCGAGCGAACGGTATCCTGTGAACGTTGCAGTGGGTCAGGCGCAGAACCGGGGACATCGCCGGTCAGATGCTCTACCTGCCAGGGCACCGGGGAAGTCCGCAACGTTCGCAATACCTTTCTGGGCCAGATGGTCAATATTACTACCTGTCCGGACTGCAATGGCAGTGGAGAGCAAATAACCTCTCCATGCACGGAATGTCGGGGAAGAGGTGCCATCAGGAAGACCCGCCAGTTGCGGGTGAGTATTCCAGCCGGTGTTGATCAGTCTACGCAGATACGGATCAGCAGTGAAGGCGAGCCAGGTGTGAATGGGGGGCCGCCGGGCAATCTCTATATTGTTGTGTCAGTTCGTCCCCATGAATACTTCCTCCGCCGGGGAGACGACCTTTTTATTAAATTGCAGATCAATATGGCGCAGGCGGCGCTTGGTCATGCCTTGATGGTTCCTATTCTCACCCCGGATGGCGAAGCAGAGACGGAGCTTTCGGTCCCTGCGGGGACCCAGTCTGGAGAGGTTTTTGTGATCAAGGGTTATGGCGTTCCCCGTCTCCGGCGGGATGGCAGCCATGGGGGATCCGGCGATCTCCAGGTCATGGTCGAGGTGTTGATCCCCAAGAACCTCAACAAACGCCAGCAGGAGCTGCTCCTGGACCTTGGAGAGACGCTTGGCGAGGCGGTGATCCCACCTGTCAGCCAGAAGGGATTTTTCGACCGGGTGATAGACTGGCTGGGCGGTGAATAGCAGCCGGGTTCAGTTGATCCAGGTGTCTATTCCAGGATAAAACGTTTCCACAGCAGGGAGGATGTTCGCACCTTGCAGGCAACCAAAGATCGTCTTGGTGAACGCTGGTGGGTGGTTGTCGTCCTGATTGGGTTGGCGGCTGTGATGGTCGCTGGCTCAACTGCGCTGTTCCTTCCCGTGGGCCCGGATTTCAAGGATGTGTATCGCCCTGCTGCCCGCGAACTGTTGATCACCGGCAACCCATTTCGTAACGAAGGATTTTTCAATGCCCCCTGGGGCCTTCTGCCACTGGTGCCGCTGGCTTTCCTGCCTGAACGGATCGGGTGGGGTATCTTTGTAACCGCAGGGCTGGTCAGTTTT
>JAFGNO010000081.1 GCA_016926985.1 Anaerolineae bacterium | reverse complement strand
TAATAGTTTATCCTGACACAAAAAGGCACGCATCTATATCGCCGATCTTGACGCGCGCGGTAGGGAGTGTACCATAAACTCCTGCCATCGGCTACGGAATGCGTCCCATGAATCGGACAGAATAGGGAACGCTGGCCCGACTTGCGCACAACTGCAACACAGATTATCCTTTTGAACATGCTGAGTTGATCCAAAAAACACTTGGATGTAACATCCTGTTTTAGATACAGGCATACGGGTTTTCGATAGGTCAATCTACCACAGTGGTAGTTGCTATTATCACATTGATCGTTTTTGTGTCACTAACCTACACCGGGGGATCAGATGACAGAAGACAAGGCAAAAGAACAAGAGAAGGAGAGTAAAGAAGAGGCGGTAAAGGAGGAAGCCAAGAAAGAAGAGGCCAAAGAAGAGGTATACTACTACCCTAATAAATGGGCCCGGATTGTTCTGACCTCCGCGGAGGAAGTGATGGGCCCTCAGGGCGTTCGCTCCATGTTGAACATGGCCAAAATCCCTCAGTATATCGACAATTACCCGCCGGATAATATGAAGAAGGAATTTACCTTCGAGGGTGTGGGGCAACTCCAGCAGGCCATCTGGGATATGTATGGCAACCGGGGCGCGCGGGTGTTTGCCGTGCGCGCTGGCGAACAGTCCTTTAAGGTGGGTTTGGCTCAATTTAAGAGCGTGGCGGCTGCAGCGCAGGTAGCCATGCGAGTGGGCAGCCTGGAGGGTAAGGTCAAACTTGGGCTGGAATTCTTCTCTAAATTCTTTAACACCGTTACCGACCAGGTTGTTGAAGTCAGCGAAGATGACAAGCACTGGATCTGGACCATCACCCGTTGCCCGGTTTGCTGGGGCCGCAAAGCTGAGGAGCCTGTCTGTCACCTGGCGGTGGGTGTGCTTCAGGCGGCGCTTGCCTGGGTGACTGAGGGCAAGAAGTTCCGCGTATTGGAGACCGAGTGCAAGGCAAAAGGTGACGAGAACTGCGTCATCAAGATCGAAAAAGTGCCTGTGGAGTAGGTAGAGCATAAACAACCAGACCTTGCCTGCCCGAAAACCGATTGCAAATGGCCTTATCATCTAGTGTGCATCAGGGTGAGGCATGGACAGCCAGAGCGAGGTCATGTGTGTGAGTGTGCCGGGCACTACCCGGAATGTGTAACCCGATTCATTAAGATGCACAGCAAGGAGTTAGACATTGACTAAGTCCCGTACTGAGCAAATGATAGAGCGTTTACGCGATTTACAGATCAGTTCGCCATCAGTTGAGGCTGCTGCCGTGGTGAGCGTTGATGGCTTGAGCATGGCGTCTTCTATGCCCGCTGAGGTAGAAGAGGACCGGGTTTCCGCCATGTCAGCGGCTATGCTTTCCCTTGGTGAGCGGATTGCCAGTGAACTGGGGCGAGGCACCCTTGACCAGGTATATATCAAAGGCGAAAACGGCTATGTCATCCTGATGGCTGTGGGTGAGGAGGCAGTGCTGACCGTGCTTGCCCGGAAAGATGCCAAACTTGGGCTGATCTTCCTGGATATGGGACGGGCCGTTGAGGACCTCGCCAAGCTGGTCTGAGCGCGCCTATCCATCGATGTGGGATACGAGCTGAATAAAATGACCCATCACTTATGCCTGGATTCATCAGGCGGGGTCTTTATGAATGCTTTGACCGGCCATGGGTTGCTTAATGGAGCGTCCATGGCCTTTTTATGGCATTATGCTGGAGACACCGGTGACAGCTAAAGGGTCCGCCAAACTCCTGATCATAGAAGATGATATTGAACTGGCCGAAATGCTCTGCATGTATTTCGAGCGCCAGGGATATGCTGCCGTGAGCTATGCATGGGGAGAACAGGGGCTGAAATTCGCGATTAAACACCTGCCGGACCTGGTAATCCTGGATGTTCACCTGCCAGATATGGATGGGTTTGAAGTCTGTCGCCAGCTTCGAAAGCGGCACAATACTCAGAATATCCCGGTGATTTTCCTGACCGAGCGGCGAGAGCGGGAATCACGGATGCATGGCCTGGGCCTTGGCGTGGTTGACTACCTGACCAAGCCTTTTGACATTGAAGAACTGCGCCTGCGCGTCCGCAATATCCTGCAACGGGCCAGAGAAGCACAGGCGGAACACCCGATCTCCGGATTCCTGGATGCCAATACGATTTTGGGGTTGGCCCGCGAATCTGAGGCCGATGCCGGGCCTTATGCGGCTATTGTTGTAGAGCTTCAGGGCTATTGGAGCTACCGCGAGTTGTATGGATTTGTGGCGGCAGACGAGGTGCTGCGCATCGTCAGCGAAACACTTCGCAATACGGTGCAGGAGCGCTGCCACCAGCAGGGCTTCTGCGGGCATATTGCTGATCCGCTGTTCCTGCTGCTCGTTCCCCAGCATGCTGTCAAAGGCATCCAGGATCGCATAGTTAGCCGGTTTCATGGGCGGTTGGAATACTTCTATTCCGCCAGCGATCGCCGGGAAAACGCCAGCACACAGGATCGGCTGAACCTGTCAATTGCTATTGCCATCCCCACGGTGCAGCCCATTGACTCGGTGGATGATCTGCTCCGGCTGGCTTATCCCAACCTGGCTGCCTGACCCGGCTCCTCCGGCTCTCTATTTGCACGTCATCCCCGGTACGGTATAACTGTCCACATGCATGTCTCACTTGTTGCAACGGTATTGAATGAAGGCGAGTCTATCCGTTTCCTGATGGACTCAATCGCTGCACAAACCCGTCCACCAGATGAGATTGTCATCTGTGATGGCGGGTCAGTAGATGCTACGCTGGAAATTCTGGCCCGTTATGCAGAGCGTTTGCCTCTTCGCGTTGTGACTAGGCCCGGGGCAAATATCTCGCAGGGACGCAATGCAGCAATTTCCGAAGCATCCTTTGATATCATCGCGGTCACCGATGCAGGGGTATACCTTTCCTCGGACTGGCTTGAGTTCCTGGTTGCCCCCTTTAAAACAAAGCCTGAGGTCATGGTCGTGTCCGGGTTTTTTCTGCCTGATACACGGACACCCTTTGAGGTGGCAATGGGCGCAACTGTATTGCCGGCATTGCGCGATATCAATCCTGC
>JAFGNO010000080.1 GCA_016926985.1 Anaerolineae bacterium | reverse complement strand
GTTTGAAGCCATCACCGGGCGACCTGTTTATACAAGCATGTGGCGACCGGCTGAAGGCGCTGACCTTGGAACCCATATTGCGCATGTTGGGCTGGGTCACCAGGCGGAACTTGTGGTGATTGCGCCAGCTACTGCTCATACCATTGCCAGGATAGCGCATGGCCTTGCCGATGACCTGCTCAGCGTCACGATCCTGGCTGCTGGCTGCCCTGTTCTTATTGTCCCGGCAATGGATGCAGGCATGTATTCCAACCTGGCAACGCGGGCCAATATAGACCTGCTCCGCAGCCGGGGCGTATTGTTTGCAGGTCCCACAACAGGCCGCATGGCATCCGGGCTGACCGGCCTTGGGCGGATGATTGAGCCTGAAGAAATTGTGGGCCATATCCGGCAGGTACTGGGCAAAGATGGTCCACTGCGCGGGAAACGGCTGGTGGTAACCGCCGGGCCCACACGTGAGGCGTTTGACCCGGTGCGATTCATCACCAACCGTTCAACTGGTAAGCAGGGATTTGCCATCGCGCAGGCAGGAGTTGACCTGGGTGCGGAGGTTACACTTGTTGCTGGGCCGACGGAGCTGGATACACCTGTAGGGGTTCGTCGGATTGATGTCGTGCACGCCCGGCAAATGGAGGAGGAAGTCCTGAGACTATCCAGCAACAATCCGCCGCCAGACGCCCTCATTATGTGTGCGGCCGCGGCGGACTATCGGCCATCAACGGTTGATGAACACAAGATCAAGAAAGAGCACGCTGAAACATTGTCCCTTAACCTTGTCCAAAACCCGGATATCCTGCAATCTGTATCAGATCAACCGGTGCGGCCGCACCTGGTAATTGGTTTTGCGGCAGAAACCCGGAATCTGGCAGCCAATGCACAGTCCAAGCTACAAAGGAAAAATCTCGACTTGATTGTGGCGAACAACGTCCTGGCCGAAGAATCCGGATTTGCCAGGGACACGAATCGGGTAATGCTTATCAGCCGGGACGAGATTATTGATCTGCCGCTGCTATCTAAATATGATGTCGCGGTGCATATTCTTGAATGGGTGGCTCAAAAGCTGGCTGGCTCGCCAGAGTAGCAGTACGCCGAATGGTTTCCCCGCTTCTTCAGGCAGAAAACCTTACTTTGCACTATACCAGGCCCGAAGGGTTGGTCAGGGCTGTCGACGGCCTTTCATTCTCTATTATGATGGGCGAAACCTTTGGGTTGGTGGGGGAGTCGGGCTGCGGGAAAACATCTGCTGCGCTCATGCTCCTGCGGCTTCTGCCGGGCAACGCAGTCATTGCTCGGGGCCATATCTGGTTTTCGGGAGTTGATCTCCTGGCGCTGCCGGAACGAGAGATGCACCGGTATCGCTGGAAGCATATTGCCATGGTTTTCCAGGAAGCGATGAGCGCCTTCAATCCAGTTTATAGAGTCGGTGACCAGATTGCGGAGGCCATCCGGATTCACAACCGGCATCTCTCGTCCCAACAGGTACAGGAGCGGGTCTTTGAAATGGTCTCAATGGTTGGACTTGACCCCCTGTTTGCCAATCGCTATCCACATGAGCTCAGCGGCGGTATGCGCCAGCGAGCAATGATCGCCATGGCGCTTTCCTGCCAGCCGTCTCTGATCATTGCAGACGAACCCACGACCGCCCTGGATGTGATAGTTCAGGATCGCATCTTGCAGCGGCTTCAAGAACTGCGTGCCACACTGGGTATGAGCATTCTCTACATCTCCCATGATATCGCGATTGTTGCCGAGATTTGCTCACGAATAGGCGTGATGTATGCGGGACAGATGGTTGAAATCGCCAATACCGGGGACCTGCTGACATTCCCCCGCCATCCTTATACAGCCGCCCTGACTGCAGCATTTCCCAGCATAACAGGGCCCAAAAGCTTGCCTGAACCCCTTCCAGGGGAGCCTCCCAGCCTGGTTTCGCCTCCCCCGGGGTGCCGATTTCACCCCAGATGTAATAAGGCGACCCGCGTTTGCCGGGAAGAGCAGCCGCCCATGCAGGTATTTGAGGGCATTCACCACGCGGCCTGCTGGCATCCGCTTGAAGAGCCTCTTTCACCATGAATATGTCCGATTTACCTCCTCTCATCGTAGTGGAGAAATTAACCAGGTATTTCCCCATTTCAGGTGGGCTGTTTGGGCGTGTGAAAGGCCAGCTAAAGGCTGTCGACGGGCTTGATTTCACAATCAGGCCGGGAGAGCGGCTCGGGCTGGTGGGAGAGTCAGGATGTGGTAAAACAACAACCGGAAAGCTGTTGGTGCGCCTGATCGAACCAACTGCCGGGAAAATCCTGTGCCGCGATCTGGCAGGGGAGCTTCAGGATATCACAGCCTATAAAGGTCATGCGTTAAAAACCTACCGGCGGCAGGTCCAGATGATCTTTCAGGACCCCTACGCCGCGCTGCATCCCCGCCATTCTGTTTATGATATCGTAGTCGAGCCGCTGGTTGTGCAGGGAATTGGGACGCCCCACGAGCGCAGGGAGCGGGTGGAAAACATCCTTTCCCTGGTTGGCCTGGCACCGGTGCAGACATTTCTGTCTCGCAAGCCTCGCGAACTTTCAGGCGGGCAGAGACAACGCGCAGCAATTGCACGAGCCCTGATCATCAATCCCCAGTTTCTGGTTGCCGATGAGCCTACTTCCATGCTTGATGTGTCCATTCGCGCCGGTATCATGCTCCTGTTATCCGACCTGGCCAACCGGTTTCAAATGAGTTACCTGTACATCACCCATAATCTTGCTGCGGCCCGCTATACGTGCCAGAAAATTGCTGTTATGTTTTCCGGTAAGATCGTGGAACTGTCAGAGACTGAAGAATTGCTGATGTTCCCCCTCCATCCATATACAAAGGCGCTCCTCGATGCCGCCCCTACGCCGGGCCGGGTCACCGATCCGGCCAAATCACCCATGCCGGAGCAGCCCATCGAGATGGTTAACCCCCCGCCACATTGCCGATTCCTCTCCCGCTGCCCCATGGCTGAGGGAATCTGCCACAAACTGCCTCATCCCTTGCTCATTGATACAGGCAATGCCCATCAGGTTGCCTGTCATCTGGTTCAATCCAAATAAGGCCCAAATTGACTGCTCATACGCTCTGCATTTTCATCAATCGTTTGCTGGGTAAGCTGATTTCTTACAAATCAAAGGCCTGGCTTTCCCAGCCTAGATAAACTATAGTTCTTGATATAATCCGCTGAACAAGGGGCTTAAGCCCCGTGCCTTATCACAAACCGGGATGTTCATGACATTCTCTGAAATGCTATAGCATAAGGCCCATGTAAAGAAAGCGGTATAAGGCATTGCTGCAACTTTGTGAACAGACATGCGTAGACATTGGTAGAAATTTACCCGGTATGACCCTTGCCTGTAATTGGACGGTGATGTGTGTTAACTGATCAAGAGCTGGTTGTTCAGGTAATCAATGGCGACCAGCAGGCCTTTGCAGAACTGGTTGAACGGTACCAGCAGGCAGCTTATAACCTGGCTTACCGGATGCTGGGAAACCCTGGTGAGGCTGAAGATGCTGCACAGGAGGCCTTTCTGCGAGCCTACCAGCATATCAAACGATATGATACGTCGCGCCCATTCAAAACTTGGCTGCTCTCCATCACCTCAAATCACTGTATTGACCGGATTCGAAAGCGACGGCTGACCTGGCTCTCAATTGATGAACCGCTTCCTCCTCATCCCGCTCTTACCAGCAGCGCCCCACAGCCAGAGGCCAGCACGATTGCAGAGGAACGCAACGCGGCCATTCAGGCACTGCTTTCCGATCTGGAGCCAGACTATCGAATGGCTGTCGTCCTGCGGTATTGGTATGATATGTCCTATGTTGAAATTGCGGACATCATGGAAACAACTGAAAGCGCCATCAAATCTCGCCTTTTCAGAGCCCGGCGTATGCTGGCCGAGCAGTTGCAGACTGGCAGCACGCTGGCGCTCAGTGTTGCAATGGAGAGCGCGTAATGAAAACAAACAATGAGAAGAAGGAGAACCATTATGGCGCATAACTCCTACGAAGTCATGATGAGCCTTGCCCTTGATGCGTTGCTCACTCAGGAAGAAGAAAAGGAGCTTAACCAGCATCTCCAATCCTGTTCTACCTGTGCCCAGTTGTGGGATGACATGACCATCATCAATACCATGTTTACTGCATCTGCAGAAGTGGCTCCACCAGCCAATTTCTCAGCAAATGTGCTGGCAAGGGTTGAATCCTACGAATCTGGTCGCCGCTGGTATCCCTGGATTGTTGGTGTGTTGGTTGCCGCTTCGGTCATTGCAGCCAGCCTGTGGGCTCTGCCCGCGCTGTTCCTCTCGCTTGGGCTGCCCGATCTGCTTGCTGAGTGGCCTGTGATCGGCGAAATAATCGACGCTGCCACGCGAGGCTATATCGCGATCCAGATTGGTGTGTCATGGGTTGTTGAGCTGGCTAATACCTGGTTTTCCTACCTGCTCAACGAGCCAGCATCGTTGGCTGTTATCCTGACAGCCCTGGTGCTGGCCTCCACCTGGATCGGACTGCTGGAGGGCATTAAGGCCACTCGAAACGCTGCTGTATCAAGCCAGACAGCATAGTTACCGGAAATCCATTCACTGACGTATAATTGGCCCTTCTGAAAAGAAGGGCTGATTTTTATGGCGCGTCCGCTCATCCTGATCACCAACGACGATGGCATTGATTCCCCGGGGCTGGTTGCGGCTGCCAACGCTTCGGAACCACTTGGGGACCTGCTGATTGTCGCTCCCAATACCCAGCAGTCGGGCATGGGCCGCAGCATGCCCACTTCCTTTGACGGGCGAATTTCCGAGACAGCAATCAGGTTGAACTCAGGCATGCATAGGGCCTATGGCGCCAATGCGTCCCCTGCCCAGGCTGTTCTCCATGCATTGCTGGAGATTGCTGATAGAAAGCCTTCTTTACTTGTCTCCGGGATCAACTATGGGGAGAACGTCAGCACGAGCATCACCATCAGCGGGACGGTTGGAGCAGCACTGGAGGGCGCTGCTCACGGAATACCAGCCCTGGCGGTTTCGTTACAGGTTGACCAGGCCTATCATCTGAGTAACGACCACTCGGTGGATTTTTCCCACTCAGTTCTTATTACCCGTCAGTTTGCCTCACGCTGGCTGGCTGTGGCACCACATATTGCAGTAGATGTCTTGAAGATCGACATCCCGGCTGAGGCAACGCCTGATACAGAATGGCGGCTAACCCGGTTGGAACGCGGCCCCTACTACCGACCGCTTCCATCTCCGCGCACCCGCCTAGACGAGGCAGGGCAGATCGGTTACGAGATGATTGAGCCGCAGAACCTGGACAGCGGGTCGGATGTCGCAGCCATTCTGGAAGGGGTGATTTCAGTCACCCCATTGAGCCTGGACATGACTTCGCGGGCGGGCTTCGCTGTGCTGGCAGAACTGCTGAAGAAACCTGAGAACGCTGACCCGGGATAGTCAGGCCAGCAATCGGCGCTCGAGCGCCGTATAGCGTTTAGAGACTTCATTGTTCTTGACCGCAATAGCAATCGCCCGCTTTGAACCAACCAGGATCACCAGCTCCTTTGCGCGGGTCACAGCCGTATAAAGCAGGTTGCGCTGCAAGAGCATGTAGTGCTGGGTGACAATCGGCATCACAATCACCGGGTACTCACTGCCCTGCGATCGATGGACACTGATTGCATAGGCATGAGTCAGTTCATGAGCCTCCAGCCAGTCATAGGTTACCAGCCGGTCATCGAACACAATGTTCATTTCCTGCTGGGCCATATCGAATGACCGGATGTGTCCCACATCGCCGTTGAACACCTCTTTGTCATAGTTGTTGCGCATCTGGAGCACCTTGTCTCCCACGCGAAAGATACGTCCCCCAAGCCGTTGCTCGGCAGGCCGCCCCGGGGGGTTAAGCGCCTGCTGCAGGCGCTCATTGAGCGCCGACACGCCAACTGCGCCTCTATACATGGGGACAATGACCTGAATATCCTCTAAGGGATGATAGCCAAACCGGTTGGGTACCCGGTTCTGCACAATATCCACTACCAGGTCTGCTGCGCGTTCGGGATCATCAGCAATGCTGAACAGGAAAAAATCCTGCGCCGAGTCCGGGAACAGCGGCTGCAACCCCTGATTGATCCGGTGGGCATTCTGGATGATCAGGCTGTCCTCGGCCTGCCGGAATATGGTATCCAGCCGCGTGACAGGAACCTCCCCGGAAGCAATCACATCGCGCAGCACATCCCCAGCCCCCACACTGGGAAGCTGGTCAACATCCCCAACCATGACCAGGTGGGAGCGTGCGTCAACTGCCCGCAGGAGCGCATAAGCCAGGAATTGGTCCAGCATCGAGCACTCATCCACAATGATCATATCCGCGGGTATTGGGTCATCCTCGTTATGCAGAAATCCGCGCGCAGGCGAATATCCCAGCATCCGGTGGATGGTACGAGCGGGATGCCCGGCAGCTTCACTGAGACGCTTGGCGGCTCGACCGGTGGGGGAGGCCAGCGCAAAAGTCCTGCCAGCAGCTTTCAGAACAGCAATAAGCATTTGCAGGGTGGTGGTCTTTCCTGTGCCGGGCCCACCGGTAATAATACTGACCTTATGAGTAAGCGCGCCATGCACCGCGCCACGCTGCTGCCCAGTGAGCAGTGTGCTGGACTGCGAGGCAGCCTGCCCAATGAGCATCAGCCAATCCGGTTGTGGTTCATTGTTAATCCGCGAGACCGGGGTTTCCAGGAACATCCTCAGGCGGCGTGCCGAACCAATCTCAGAATAGTAGAAAGCAGGCAGGTAAACAGCCGAATCAGGCGCGTCGTTCTCATCGTAGATATCAATTGCGTGGTCCTGGATAACCAGTTCGGCGGATTCGGCGCGCTCCACTGCCGGCAGGATATCTTCCTCTGCAACTTCCAGCAGGCTGGCTGCCATAGCGATCAGCTTCTGCCTGGGCAGATAGACGTGTCCTTCATCAGCGGCCTGGTTGAGCGTATAGACCAGCCCGGCTTCCAGCCGCCGGGGATGATCAGGGGTCAGGCCGAGGTTCTGGGCAATCTGGTCGGCGGTTCTGAAGCCAATGCCAAAGATATCCCTTGCCAGCCGGTAAGGGTCTTCCTCAACAAGTTGAATGGCGGCATCGCCATAGTTCTTGTAAATCTTAACAGCAAGGCTCGTTGACACTTTATGGGACTGCAAAAACAGCATTACCCGCTTGATCTCCTGCTGTTCTGCCCAGGCGCGGGTGATCAGGCGAACCCGGTGTGGGCCGACCCCATCAACCTCATAAAGTCGATCGGTGTCGTGATCCAGGATATCCAGTGTCTCAAGCCCGAAATGCCCGACAATCCGCTCGGCGGTTTTAGGCCCAATCCCCTTGATCAGGCCAGAACCCAGGTAACGGCGGATGCCTTCAACCGTTGCCGGGGCAACCTGCCGGACATTGATCGCCTGAAGCTGCCGCCCATAGTTGGTATGGGTTTGCCAGGTCCCTTCAATTTCAAGGTTTTCGCCGGGATTAAGTTCGGGAAGGTAACCCACAACGGTGATCAGCCCATTCTCATCCACCGCGCTCCAGAGGCTCAGATTGGAGGTGGGCCTGATACGGACGACGCTGTAGCCGTTTTCCTCATTGTAATAGGTGACACGCTCGACGGTGCCTTCGAGGGTTACTTGCTCCATGCTGTCAGATGGCAGGTATCATCCGCCGGGTTCCGGGGTAGCTTCCACTGGTTCGCTCTCAGCTTGCAGCGCAGCCAGTCGTTCGGCGGCGTCCTCGCTAAAGGCATACCCGTAAACCGAATCCCAGAACACAACCCATTCTAACTCTCGGACAGCCTGCCGGTTGAAGCCCTGGGCCTCAAGCGCCAGCGCCTTATAGTAGTGGCGAGAACCGGTCTCGACAAGGGAAAGCGCCTGATCAAGCTCGTACTGGGCATTGGGGTAGTCGCCCATCAGGAAAAACGCCCTGCCACGCACCTCCAGCATGCTGGCGCGCTGCTCATTGTTCAGGCCAAGTTCAAGGTTATTGATCGCCAGCGTAGCAACCGCCAGCGCCTCGTTATACTGACCATCAGCGATGAGCGCCATTGCATAGAGCGTCTCGCGCGCCGGGTGAAGCTCGTCGGAATGAGTTGCCCGGTATTGCTCCAGCGCATCGACGGCCTCAGCATACTCTCCCACTGCATAGGCTGAAATCGCGTATCTTAACAGGAGATCGTCAGTAGGCTGCACCGCTGTGAACCCCTCGGCGAAATCCTCGTAAGCCCGCGCATAGTCACCGCGCTCAAAGTAATATATCCCGCGCCCGATTTTAGCCTCAGTAACATCCTCTGAGAGCTGCAAGGCCCGCGCATACGCCATCTGGGCTTCAATATCTCGCCCGGCGCGACCGTAGGCCTGCCCCAGCAGCGCCCAGCCCCGGGCGCTGGACGGGTAAATATCGAACAGGTACGTTTCCAACCCGATCAGGGCCAGATCGTTAAAATCAAGCGCCAGCCTGGCCTTGGCCTGGGCAATCGCGGCAACTTCTGCTGTTGGGTCAATATAATAGGCCAGATTGGCATACGCCGCTGCGTTAACCATATCCTCCATTCCATAGTAGGCCCTGCTGGCCAGCGCCAGCGCCCTGATATCATATCGGCTGCTGGCCAGCGCCTGCTGAGCATCCGCCAGCGCAGCGCTGTATTCCCCGCTCGCAAGGTGGTTATCACCCAGATACAGATAAGCGTCAACCAGATCGGGATCAAGGTCAATAGCATGCTCAAATGCCTGACGGGCCTCTTTAGCGTCTCCATCTTGCTCAAGGAGTATCCCGTCTACCAGGTGAAGCGGCGCAAAGTCCGAATTTACGTCCAATCCGGCATCCACTGCGTCTCGTGCATCGGCATAACGCCCCAGCTGGTAGAGCGACATTGCCTCATAAAAATAGCCATCGAGCAGGTCTGGCTCGCGCTGGCGGGCAAGCTCAATCAGGTTCAACGCTTCTTCATACCAGCCGTCGTGATAGGCCACAATGGCCTGGTCCATGGAGGGGTTTGAGCGGTGAGGCGTGGCAACATAGATCGGGGTAGCTGTCATACCATAAGCCAGGTTACCACGAGGGACTTCTTCAATCGATAATATTGGCTCATCAGGGGACTCCTGCCCTGACGGCGTTGGTGTGCGTGATGGGACAGGCGTGACGGTTGGCGCCGGTGTAAAAGTGACCGTTGGTGATGGGCTGGGCGTGATCCGGGCAGCTATCTGGATCTCCCGGATGCGGTTTGTGATTATTGTCGTCAGCACAATGGCGACCACGACAATCAGGAGTGCGCCTGCAATAATCGCCATCATCGGGGTCGGTCTCAGATCGATCCGCCCCTTGATCTTCCTGCGCAGTACCTCCGGCGATGCCCACTGGATCGCCAGCGCACCTGTCTGCTGTCTTGCATCCAGCCTTGCCAGGATAGGGTCAACCTCGCTGCGAGCCTTATTGATCGCCTCCATCGATACCAATGGCACACCGTCCGGGGCGGGGGGCGTTGGAAGAAGTGATTCTGTTCCGAAAGGAGATGGCTCACTCATTACAGGAGCTGGCGCCTCCGCTGACGGTTCGGCGCGGACAGGCTCAGGAGGAAACTCAAAATCCGGGATTGCAGGGCCGGATGGCGGCGTTTGGGGTGGAACGTTCACTGGT
>JAFGNO010000079.1 GCA_016926985.1 Anaerolineae bacterium | reverse complement strand
GTTATTCAATGACAGCCTCACCGGGGTGAATGTACTTGTAGCGCTTACCGAGTTTTCAGTTGCGGCTCCATTGATGGCGTAAACACAGGCATTTCCTGATCTGCATGCTCCCAGCCTGCCCGGCGTGACCTGCGTCGGCTCAATCAAGCTGAAGGTGCTTATGTGGTTTTCTCCAACCGTAAAGAAGCAGAAAACTCCTCGACGGATTCCGTCGAGGAGTTTGAGACATTTGATCTAAGTTGTACCCCCACCAGGATTTGAACCTGGGCCTCAGCCTCCGGAGGGCCGTACTCTATCCACTGAGCTATGGGGGCAATTTGCCTGCATTATACCACCTTTTGAGTCACTTGCCATACCTGCACAATGGTTTTGAGGCAAACCGGGGCGGATTTGGGCGATATGATTGGGGGCAGCATATAATGACAGCGTTCCTGATAGGGAGGGGCTCATGACAGTTGTCGTTCTTGAGAACCTGACAAAAGCTTATTCAATCCGTCCCCCGGAATCTTCTATCACAGCAGTGAAGGATGTCTCTTTGAGAATCACGCCCAAAGAGGTGCTGGCGATCCTTGGGCCCTCCGGCTGTGGGAAAACAACATTGCTGCGTATGATTGCGGGCCTGGAAACGCCGGACAGCGGGAAGGTGCTGTATAACAACATCCCATTGGATGACATTCCACGGGAAGAGCGCGGGATCGGGATGGTGTTTCAGGATGATGCGCTTGTCCCACATTGGGAAACCAGGCGCTCGGTTGGTTTTTTCCTGGAATTGCGCAAGCGTGAAGGTGAACTACCAGAACGGCTGGAGCGTATTTCCCAGATCACGGGATTTGGGATGGATGTGCTGCTGGGGAGACGACCATCCCAATTGTCGGGTGGCGAGAAGCAGCGGGTATCGGTAGCGCGCGCCCTTGCCCGCGATCTGCAGATTCTGCTGTGCGATGAACCTTTCTCCAATCTCGATGCCCATATGCGTGCAGCAGCCAGGGTTGAGTTAAAACGGCTGTTGCAGGAATTCCCAGTCACGACGGTCTATGTGACCCATGATCAGGCTGAAGCAGCAGCCCTCTCCGATCGTATCGCGGTCATGAACGACGGGCGGGTTGAACAGACGGCGCCTTATAAATACCTGTACCATGCCCCCGCAAACCTGTTTGTCGCCGCCTTTATTGGGGATTACCCGATCAACCTCTTTTCTGGCCGGGTCAAATCTGGCCAGTGGCAGGGTGTAAATTTTCGGGGATATTCCACCCGCCGCGATCTCCGGGATAATACTGAAATCACTCTGGGGATACGCCCGGAGTTTGTGAGCCGGGTTGTTGAGGGTGCCGGGGTAAGCGGCATGGTTGAGCATGTATTTCCGATTTATCCAGAGCGCAGACAGTATATCCATGTCAGCAGCAAGGAAGAGCGCTGGGCTTTGTTTGCCCCGCTATCGCAAACGGTGAATATAGGCGACGAGATTTGCTGCGCCTTTGACCCGCAGGGGATTATTTTCTTTGACAGCAAAACCGGGCTGCGAATAGGATAGCGTTGGCAAATCGCCCATCTTTGGGCAGGCAGGGCAGGTAAAGTGCGGTATTATTTCCCGGTGCACGAAATGATACCAGTGTCGGTCCGATACAAACCATGACAATCATTCAGCGGGGGAGAGAGAGCATCAGGAATATGGACCGCGTGCAGCGCATTTTTGTGATGTGCTGGCTGGCGCGGCTTATATTGGATCTGCTCTTTATGCTGAATGTGCTTCCGTTGGATCTCCGTTATGGCTGGTATCTACACCACGGCGGTGACCAGGATGAGATGATGGCACTGGCTCACGCTATTCGCCGGGGTGTTCCGGAGCGGTCAGTGGTGGCGATTGGGCAACCCTTGATGATGATCCCCTGGATCGAGATACTGGATGAGTATTTCTACCTGGGGATAGCGGTACCAATGTTGATCCTGAACGGGTTTATCCTCGGTGGATTGTCCGTGCTGCTGGTCGGCAGCCTGGCCCGCCGTCTGACCGGTCAGGACACGGCCGCAGTATTGGCAGCCGGTGTCTGGGCGATGCTTCCACTGCTCGGGTATCTTGCGTTTTTCTGGCACCCGGAGTGGCAAACGCTCCGTAGCGCCATGGTTCCCAAGTTAGGCTGGCTGAATGGGCTTTCTGATGGGCCTGCAACGTTTTATATCCTGACTGCAATGTGGGCCCTATCAAAGCAGATCCAGCAGAACAGGGAGGTCGGTTTCTGGGTGTTGTTTGGCGTGGGAGTCGCACTGGGCCTGGCAATTGAGTTTCGTGCAGTGGTTGGACTTGCGGCAGCAGGTCTGTTGTTCTATGTCCTGCTTGCTTATCGGCTGCCCGGTCTGTTGGTATCGCTTGGCGCGCTGCTGCTCACCTATCTCCCCCAGGCATGGTATAATCTGACCGTTTTTGGGCTGCCCTTTACCACGGGCTATTTTGTCTATGGGGATATCAGCGCCTATGGCGGTACATTCCGCCGTCCGCTGCCCGATTTGCTTAAGACAACTGTTTTTCACCCGCGCCATATCTGGGAGAATATCACACATCTGGTTATAGGCCGTGTCTGGCTTGTATTTTTACTGATGGCGTTGCTGGTAGTTGGCGTTTTTGTAATGGTGTTTTTCTGGCGACATTATGGTTGGCGTATTTTTCTGCTGCTGGTCGGCGTTCCACTGGTTTATATTGTTCCCATGGCATCGGCCTGGAACTTCCGGGATGATGTGGTACGGCTGCTGCTCCCGGTTATGCCGATGCTTTTGATTGTGGGCGTTATAGCGGGGGTAGAATCCTGGCTGGCCGCCAGCCGGTTTGTGCGCAAGATTCCTACGGGCGGCAGGATGACCGGGTAGGAAGATATTGAAGGAGATCGGGAATACTTATGCGAATACTGGTTACGGGCGGGCTCGGGGCCGTTGGTGCCCCGCTGACCCAGGAATTGAAAACACGCGGTCATGAGGTCTGGATTCTGGACAAGATGCATGCCCCTGGCCCGAACTATCTGCGCTGTGATGTCGGTATTCATCGCCAGGTGGAGCGGGTGTTTGAAAAGCATTCGTTTGATCTGGTTTACCATCTGGCGGCGGAGTTTGGGCGCTGGAATGGCGAAGATTTCTATGAAACGATGTGGCAGAGTAATGCCATCGGTACTAAAAATCTGCTGCGCTGCCAGGAAAGAGACGGGTTTCGCCTGGTGTTTACCAGCAGCTCGGAAGTCTACGGCGATTGGCCTGATGTGATGACTGAAGAGGTGCTGGATAAGCACCCGGTTCGCCAGTTGAACGACTATGCCATTTCGAAGTGGGTGAGCGAACAGCAGATCATGAACTCTGCTGACCGGTTTGGCACGGAAACGGTGCGGGTTCGCCTGTTTAACACCTACGGGCCAGGGGAGGCTTATTCTGAATACCGGAGCGTGATCTGCCGGTTTGTCTACCATGCCCTGCATGATCTTCCCTACACGGTTTATCTGAACCATCATCGCTCTTCAACTTACATTACAGACACGGCGCGCACATTGGCTAATATCGCGGAGCATTTCAAGCCGGGCGAGGTCTATAACATCGCCGGCGATGAATACCATGACATCAAAATCCTCTCGGATATGATCCTGGGTTACCTGGGCAAGGACGACAGTCTTGTCGAGTATATTGATGTGGAACAGCACAACACGCGCGACAAGAAGTCCGATAACAGCAAGGCAAAACGCGATCTGGATCACCGATGCACAGTGACCCTGTCAGAGGGTATCTCGCGCACTATAGAATGGCAGAAAGAGGTATATTGCGGTGGCTGATAGAAGCAAAACCATTGTGGTGGTCGGGACGGGCTATGTGGGCCTACCGGCTGCGCTGATGCTGGCCAGAGCCGGTTATGACGTGGTTGGTGTGGACATCAACGAAAACATTGTCCGAGCCATCAATGAAGGGGTGATGCGGATCAAGGAGGATGAACTGCAAAGCCTGATGGCCGATCCACAGGTGCGGACCAATCTCCGGGCGCAGTCCACACCCTGCGAAGGGGATATTTTCATCATCGCTGTCCCTACCCCACTGGATGAGCGGAAAAAAGTAGCAGATATGTCGTATGTGGACGATGCAGTGAACAGCATCCTGCCCTATCTGCGGGAAGGCAACCTGGTCATTATTGAGTCCACGATCCCGCCGCTCACCTGCCGGGAGCGGGTGACTCCCATGATTGAGGAAGCAACCGGGCTGATCGTTGGCGACACGGTGTTTCTGGCTCACTGCCCTGAACGGATTCTGCCCGGCGATATCTTCCATGAGATTGTTCATAACGACCGCATTATTGGCGGCATCAATGAAAAGACGCGCGAAATGGCAGCGGGAATGTACGAGACTTTTGTGAAAGGGGAGATGTTCCTGACAGACGATATCACGGCAGAACTGGCCAAGCTCATGGAAAATACCTACCGGGATGTGAATATTGCGCTGGCAAACGAGTTCGCAGCCGTGGCCGAAGGTCTTGCGATAGATGGTCAGGAGGCAATCCGGCTGGCTAACAAACACCCGCGCGTTAACATCCTTTCACCCGGTATCGGGGTTGGGGGGCATTGTATTCCCATTGATCCCTGGTTTATCAAGGAGATCGACCCATCAAACTCACGCCTGATCTTCGCCTCGCGGCTAATCAATGACGGGATGCCGGCGCGGGTTGCTGCCCGCATCCGCCGGCTGACGCGGGATGTTTCGTCGCCAAAGCTGGTTATTATTGGTGCTTCGTATAAACCAGATGTGGATGACCCTCGCGAAAGCCCGGCTATAGAGATTGTCCACCTCCTTCGCGAAGATGGCTATACGCTGGAGCATTATGATCCGCTGATTGAGGGGATGGGGTATTCATCGCTTGCCGAAATTTGCAGAGGAGCAGACCTGCTGGTGGTCCTTGTCCCGCACCGGGTTGTGCTGGACGAACTGGAACGGACGCGACCCGAAATAGAGAAGGAGATGCACACCTCCTGGATTGTTGTTTTCTAGTGGTCGATGTGTTGAAGGGCGCTGAGCAGCGCCCTTCATATTGATGAACCTCATGTCGCCGGTACTGGTTTTTCTCCCTTTAACCTATATCTTCCTCTGGCCAATTGTCAGTTATATCCTGCGCCGGGATGGACAACATCAGTCAGCGCTGCTGATTGGGTTGACTGCTGTCAGCCTGAGCACCGGCACGCTGGGGGTGCTCTTATTCTGGGCTGGTTTGCTGCCGGGACGGCTGATTACGGCCTGGCTTGCGCCGGGTATTATTGTCATCGGGTTGGGAACAGGTCTCGTTGTCAACCCCGGGTGGTTGTCCCCTGCCCGCTGGCTGGCATACTGGAAAAGAGGAGTTGCATCAGTTCTGCGGTCACCCGTCGAAATGCTTTTGATTGCGGCGACCCTGTGCGCAGGCGTTATTATCCTTGCTTATGACCTGTACTACCCATTTCTAGGGGATGATACGCTGGTGCGCTATGGCTGGCAGGCACAGGAGATTTATGCGTCAGGCCGACTGCCCGAATCGGTCTGGGGATATCCACCGCTTGCCCAGATGAATATGGCGACAGCGTGGCTGCTTGCAGGGAGGCCGGTGGAACAGATGGCCCGGCTGTTTCCGGCGGTCATGGCGCTGGGGACGCTGGGGGCAACCTTTCTACTTGGCAGGCAGGTTCACAGCCGCCAGGCAGGGTTAATGGGAGCAGTTGTGCTGGCGCTCACGCCGATGTTTATCAACAATGCCACGCTGGCCTATACCGATATCCCGACAGCCTTTCCCCTCACGCTTGCGGCTGTCTTCATGCTGCGCTGGTGGGAGTCAGATACTCTGACAGATGCCCTGTTTGCAGGCCTGCTGCTGGCTGCCGCATTATTTACTAAGCAATCGGCGTTGACCTGGGCAGTAAGCATGGCTGCCATAGCCTTGCTGAAAGGGATGGTGAAGGGCCACGGGCTGCTTGAGATTGCCGCCAGCCTGCTGGCGCTGTTCCTGCCCTCCTTGGTGATAGCTGTGCCCTGGTATGTGCGGAATGGGCTGCTGGCTGGTCCCGGCAATATCCTCCCGGTCGCCGGGCTGTACCATGTGCTGGGGCCAGATTCCAGCTGGCTTGGTTTGATCCCTTCACTGGCATGGCCCGGTGAATTCGGCTTTGTTCTGACCGCATTCTATACAGTTGGCTGGGTTGCCGGATTTTATCGGGCTATTCAGCAGGGATGGCGATTGCTGAC
>JAFGNO010000078.1 GCA_016926985.1 Anaerolineae bacterium | reverse complement strand
GAAGAAACGCAGCGGATAGCGCAAGCAGCCTTTCCCAAGGGAAATTCCTACATGCGCCTGCGAGATGCAATGGGTAGTGTTTATGAGGATGAGGTATTTGCGCCGCTGTTTTCGCCAATGGGCCAACCGACATTAGCTGCCTGGCGGCTGGCCTGGGTCACAGTCCTTCAGTTTGCCGAAGGGTTAACTGACCGACAAACGGCGGACGCAGTCCGTGCGCGCATTGACTGGAAATATGTTCTTGGGTTGCCATTAGATGATCCGGGGTTCGATTATTCGGTCTTGAGTGAGTTTCGGGGTCGGTTATTGGCGCATGAGAGCGAATACATGCTGCTGGAACAGCTATTAGAGCGCGCCAAAGCACAGGGCTGGTTAAAGGCGGGCAGACGTCAGCGCACGGATTCTACATATATTCTGGCCGCGATCCAGCGGTTGAATCGGATTGAGTTGGTGGGTCAAACCATGCAACATGCGCTCAATGAAATCGCACGGCGCGAACCCGAGTGGCTGAAAGAGCACACTCCCTTTGAATGGTGGGATCGTTATGCCAAAAAGCTGGATGACTATCGTTTGCCCAAGACTGAAACGGCTCGGCGTCAGCTGGCCGAAATGATCGGACGCGATGGTTTGCAGTTGTTACGGATGGTGAATCAGGCGGATGCGCCACCGGAACTGGCCACATTGGAAGCGATTCTGATCCTGGAGCATGTGTGGCAACAACAATATCTGTATGATGATCCGGATGACCCTTCACCCCGCTGGCGAGACAGGAAAACGTTGCCGCCTGCGGCAGAGCGGATTGCTTCTCCGCATGATCCGGAAGCGCGTTACAGCACCAAACGGGGTATCGAATGGCATGGATACAAAGTGCATCTCACAGAAACCTGTGAACCTGATGCGCCGCACCTCATTGTGAACGTGGCAACGACTGTCGCCACAGTCCAGGATATTGAAGTCGTTGAGCCGATCCATCAGCGTCTTCAACAGCAAGCCCTGTTACCAGATAACCATCTTCTGGATAGTGGTTATGTGTCAGCTGAAAAACTGGCGAACAGTCCAATTGAGTATGATATTGAGTTGGTTGGGCCAACTCGACCTGATGTGAGTTGGCAGGCTCAACACCCCGATGCCTACGATATTACTCGGTTCCACATCGATTGGCAGGCAGAACAAGTTGTCTGTCCGCAGGGGAAAACCAGCCATTACTGGAAGCCCCAAATCGGTGTGCGGAACAATCCCGTCATCGAGGTTAACTTCCGCAAAAAAGACTGTGGGCCTTGCCCCGCGCGCGAACTCTGTACGCGCAGCAAATCCAGCCCATGGGTGCTGATCATCATGCATCAGGAGCACTTTGACGCTTTGCAAGCTGCGCGTATACGCCAGCAAACCGATGCGTTTCGACAGCAGTATGCCAAACGGGCTGGGGTTGAGGGCACGATCGGCCAGGCGGTCAACGCCTATGGGATGCGACAAGCACGCTACAGGGGCCTCGACAAAACCCGATTTCAGCATATTGCGACCGCGGTGGCTATCAATCTACAACGCATTTGGGCATAGCTAACCGGCACGCCGGTTGCTCAAACTAAAGTCTCAGCCTTTGCCACTTTGGCCCTCTAACTTCGCCAACAAGGTCAAATATCGTACATCCTCCTTTCCGGCGGCTCGCTCGTGACTATGAACGTTTACCTGATACCGTGAAAGGCTTGCATTTCCTGGCCTTTGCTATGTTGCTGGCCCATCGTTTCGTTCAAACTATGGCTTTTTGCCTGTAAAGTGCATAACAGGCTCTAGTTGTCTGTCATGGTTGTCTGTACACCGATGATGGTTTGTCGCCCCTGCGGTTCGTCAAAGCTGCTCTCACAGCTAGAGCAAAAAGCCCGCCGATTAGGGCGGACTTTTTCAATAGAACACATTCTGTACTCAGCGGGAGCGATGGGGGTGGGGCGCTTGCGTGTATACGTCCGCTGGTCTTCCTTCCTCTTCATACAACCCAGCGTTGCTTCTCTCAGTCTGCTAGGGCGGCGTAGCGAAGCTGGCCAGCACGACCAGCCCTGTGTGTGTCAGGTCTTGTGGCTACTGCTCGTTGTTCGTCAGGGTGTCTTCGTAGGAATTGCGCGCCTTCAAGGGCACCGGGCAGTTGACCACGAACCCGTTCGGATGCGTGTCGGGCACGCCGTTCCAGATTTCAATCTCCTCCGCATCCAACGCGGCTTGTATATCCTCCGCAGATTTCAAGACACGGGCGGCAGCGGCATCTTTCCAGGTGATCGTGAAGTGGTTCCAGAAGGGACTCCACGCCGGTGTACCAGGCTCAAAGCGGAAAACTGCTGGCTGCGCTCCCATGACGCCAGGGCCGGGCAGGCCGTTGCCAAAGACCCAGATATGATCGGTGGCGCCGATCTCAGCGAGCAACTGGGTTGGGCCTGAGCCTTCAATCCCCATCATGGGGGCCATGGGTACAGCGGAAGTGTCAGTCACGATGTAGCGGCTGTTGGGATAGCACTGGTGCAGCTTGAACGTGACTTCCATCCGGTCGATGTCCACCGGCGCAACCAGCGGCCCAGCTCCCAGGGCTTCCTCTTTCACCGGGTCTTCAGCCAGCTCACCACCGGGCCATTTTACTATCGGGAAGTTGACCACGAGGTTTTGTGGTTCAATGGTCAGACTGCCCGCATCGGCTGCGGCCAGCACCGCCGCCTCAGAGGTCAGCAGCTCAGGTTCGCCCTGGAATGTCACCCGGTGTACCCGCCAGGCCGGGGTGAAATCGTCCTGCCCTGGCACCGTGCTGATCACGGGGTGCTGACCTTCTGCCGCAGAGTCAAAGACATACAATCTAGAGGTTGCTCCATCACGCGCAATCGCCGCGTTTAGCAGAGGCACCCACACCAGGCGGTGTTCTTCAGCATAGTCAGGCGCGGAGGCGTCTGTCCGAATATAGTAGGCGCTCTGATCGTTGTAGAACGCTTCACGAAGGCGGAACGTCACCCAGCCAAAATCCCCCATCCAATCATCAGTGTCAAGCGCAAAACCTAGGACATCTCCGTTGAGCAGCTCAACTTCTGGCGAGGCCTGCAGCCGTTTGTGGCCGGGAGCATTCGCTGCGGCGGCAGAGACGCGCTGCGTGCGGCCTGCAAGTGCAGGCAGCCCGGTCAGGGCCAGCGCTGTGGCCCCACGCCAAGCCCTTTGAGAAAATGCCGGCGGGATGTGTTACGTTGTAAACCCGATAGTCCTTGATACCGATTATTGTCTGTCATTTTTCACTGAACTCCTCTAAAAGTAAACAGTAAAACGATTGGTGGGTAGGCCGGCTGGTGAGATGCTGCCTGCCAGCGGATGCTGCTCATTCATTCGATAGGTCGCAAGGCGAAGGCTCGTCTTCCAAACAGCGATTCTTCACGAAGTGCGCATAAGTCTCCTTTCCCAGCTCTGGGCTTCTCTCAGAAGCACATCATCAGGGGTGAGGAGCGCAACATAAATGCCAGCACGTTGGCCTGTGCTGAAGTTGGGGCGGCGATGCAATAGCTTCATCGGCCTGTTACCAGTGTTTCGCGCTCGATTGTGTTGATGGGATTCACCTCACCTCGCGCTTGCAGATACTGCCGAACCATCAGCGCAGCCGTGGCACCCTCCCCAGCCGCCGAGATCGCCTGCTTAGTGCTGCCGGCGCGCACGTCACCTGCCGCAACTACACCGGGCATAGAGGTCGTCAGCTCATTGGCAGTCTTGATAAAGCCCCACTGATCACGCTCGATTGTTTCTGGCAGGAAACCGGAGTTGGGGGAAAGCCCGATGAACACAAACACGCCATCAGGATGCCACTCCTTCAGTTCACCACTGGCGCGATCCTCAACCACAACAGCATCCAGGCGATTGTCATCCCTGACCCTAAATTCACGGACTGCATGGTTGGTGACAACCTGCATGTTCGGCTGCGCTGTAACTTTGTCCTGCAAAATCCTGCTGGCTTTCACCTCTGGAAGGAATTCAACAATGGTGACGGATTTCGCTATGGTGGCCAGGTGCAGCCCTTCTTCAAAGCCACTGTTGCCGCCACCGATAACCAGCAAGTCTTTCCCCTTGTAAAATGGACCGTCACACGTCGCGCAGAAGTGTACGTTCGTGCCGATCAGCTCGGCTTCTCCGGGGATGTTCAGGCGTTTATAGCGGCTTCCAGTGGCAATGATGACGGCATGTGCGACATAGTCGTGGTCATTGACTGATCTGACGATCAGATACTGGCCCTCACGGACGATATTCACGATTTCTTCTCCTTGCACAATATCCGCCTCAAAGCGGCGCGCCTGGCGCTCAAGTTTGTCAGCGAACTCCTGTCCGGAAATGCCCTGCTCGAAGGCGGGGAAGTTGTCAAGCTGCTGGGTGGTTGCAACCTGCCCGCCAAGTCCGGCCCGGTCGATGACCAGCGTTTTCAGCCCTTCACGGGTGGTATAGATGGCGCCTGTCAGCCCGGCGGGGCCACCCCCAATGATAATCACGTCATAAAAACGCCTGTCGGGATCAACTTTGACCCGGGTCTTTTCCGCCAACTCAGCATTCGATGGCTCAATAAGGATGTCCCCATCCGGAAAAATGATGGTGGGTATCCGGCGCATGCCTTGGTTGGCCTGCTCCACAAAGGCGATAGCCTCGTCATTGTCGGTGATGTCGAACCATTCATAAGCGATACGGTGCGTGCCGAAGAATTCTTTGGCACGGCGGCAATCCGGACACCAGGTTGCCCCGTAGACAATGATGTTGTCGGTCATGCTGTTTCCTTTCAGATGTCGGCGTTGTATAAGTTGCCGGGTCAATTGCAGCGCATATTTTTGGAAGACCATGCAGTTGCATTTGACTCGCAGCTGTGCCGTTCATGTCTTATAGTGGAGTAAGGATGTCATATATTTGTGTCCAGTACTGTTGGCGGAACAACAGCTAGGGCGGGGAGGAAGAAACGCGACCATACACTTCAGATGATTCAAGGAGCGCCAGAGATGGCCAGCGCCCAATCGCAGCATGGGCGGACGTGACACACTGTATAGTAGCCAGTACCTATGCAGGCTGACAGTACCTGGGCGGCAATTGGAATGATGGACAGGCGGTCGTGTTTCAGGTTGGAGATGGCGCAGCTTCAGGTTCGTAGCTCAATATGGCGCTTTTGGACTGCAAAACCACAGCCATGCCAGGGCTGACACAGCGGGACGCTCTCCCGTGCTCGAATACGCGGGGACTCACATTCTGGCGGTCTATGCTCTGCCAGACACTTGGATTCCAGTAGATGATTCGAAGGGCTTAGCCCTGCATCCAATTCTGATGACTTTTGCTACCCAATCAGGTAGATTGTGCCAGTTTGATTGTCGTCCGCCTGTCCTCAGCAATCAATGCTGTGGGTCAGCGAGCGCAGAAAACTCTCTGTCAGCCATGCCTCCGGGGATCCCTGCGCGATAACTCTATCCTCGACGGTGAGTGCTGGCACCTCGGTGATTCCGAGTAGAACCACTGCTGCAGGGTCATCGTGGACTGAACGCGTGATAACCTCGATGTTGGGCTGGGAGTTGCTCCAGGCAAGCATGCGTTCAGCCACAGTCTCGTCGCTTTCAAGGCTGCCTCTATACAGTACCAGGGTCTTTTTCATTCCAGCACCTCCAAACCAACATCTTCCAGCAATGCTTCAATGGCATAGCGATTAATGTGCAGAGATCGCCCTGCCCCCCCCAGGATACCATCCCGGCGCAGCTCATTGATGAGCGAACTTACCGTACTTCGGTTCAGCCCGGCCATGTTGGCGATATCTTCCTGCGTGACTGATCCCGGAAGCTCAAACCAGTCGGAGTCAGTGCAGCAGTAGCGCCGCGTCATACTCAGCAGGACGCCCGCCAGGCGATACCGGGCATCAGCGCGCATCAGGGCGTGCGTGCGGGCCAGGGTCTCGCGCTGGCTGTCGGCAAGATGCCGGATGAAATTGAGCGCAACCTGGGGCAGCCGCTGGGTGAGGGACAGAAAGGTTTCCTCGCACATCTTGAAGACAATGACATCATCCAGGGCCTGCGCTTCCCCGATGCGGTGGCGGTATTTGCCCAGGAACAGCTCGCCGAATATGTCACCCGGCCGGAAGATATTGAGGACTTTCTCATCGCCGTTCAGGGCGATATAGGAGACTTTCACGGTGCCAAGCTGCAGGATGTAGAGCGCATCGGCAGCATCCCCCGCAAGGAAGATGAATTCTCCTTTGCGATAGCTCGTCGGCGGCGCCAGTTTCAGCACTTCTTCGATCTGCTCGCTGCTCAGGTTGCTGAACAGATTAATCCCGCGCATATTCCAGAATTCTTCCACTACGTCTCAACCTCCTGTACCAATCCACATTCGTGCATAAGCGGTCGGGCCGGGACGACCACCCCCGGCCCGGTGAGCAGCATGACTTTACCCGCCGAACAACCCGTATACGAGACCAACCACCAAACCAAAGACAATATGCCCCATCAGCCCGCCGACAAATCCCAGCATGCCGCCCAGACCGGTCATGTAGATGCCGGGCGCCTGCACCTGGCCGGACTTGATTCCCACATGCAGCATGGGCATCATGCCCGTCATCAGGCCAACCACGAGCCAGTGTGCCACCCCAAAGAGCGCACCCAGCAGGATTATACTGGTTCCCGTAACGGTGGAAAACAACGCCGCGTAAATCACGGCAAAGACGATCCCCATCATAAAATGCATTACCAGCCCCAGAGTCTTGTTCCCCGGGGCGCCAAACATGCTGCCCAGCAGGGCGGGCATGTCCATTTTGGGCATGCCCATTTGCGGGGCCATGGTCATCAGCATGGTCATCACGGCTGTACCCACAAGCCCAGCCACAACTGCAGCGATTATGTTGAAATCCATGTTGTCATCTCCTGTCTGCGTATTTGTTTACCGAACAATGCCATTATCCTGCCAGCCGGCCCTGCCGTCTGTTGCCAAACCAACACTTGGCGTTCACCGGCCTGATAAACAACCCGATTGCCTGGCTTGTTCGATGAGTAACCGAGGGCACCCTTCCTTTAGCAATCGCGTGCGGGTCTGAGGAGACGT
>JAFGNO010000077.1 GCA_016926985.1 Anaerolineae bacterium | reverse complement strand
CCAGGCCGGGATACCATGCACCACCGATTCGACCGTTCCCTCCGGCAGCCCCAACCGCCGATCCCAGGCATGGCGCGGGCCATAATCAACCGTGCGCATAATTACCCCGCCCCAGTCAAATATCAGAGACCACCGTTGATGGCGCTGGCTCATGAGTTGACAGGAGGTTGAGGGGGTGCTATCCGGCGCAAATAGTCCCATGTGTAATAACCGGCGCTGTGCCCATCATCCCAGGTGATTACTAATGCATAGTTACCGGCGATCTCTAAATGCTGCACGTTGTAGGACTTAGCTGGGGTCAGCAAAAGCAGGTCAGGGTCATATTCAGCGCCCATATACTCGTGCCCGCCTCGACAAGAGGCACAGGGGCATGCCTCCCGCAAGGCGTCGAGTGGATAGGTGCTGACCAGCCCATCATCCCAGGTAATCCTGACTTCATGCGCCTGCCGGTCATGCACGATTCCCGTCGGGCGATGTTCGCCATCATTATGCTTTAATGTCATAAATCCCTCTTCTTTCCAGTTGTTATCATGATTGTAGAATGTTGGCGACTCGCCGTCAATGCAGTTAAGAATTTCAAACAGGGTTATTGTCAAAGCTAAAACTAAAAAGGCTGTGAGGGGGCAGTATTTACCCTGTTTTAGGTACAAAATCACCTTAGTTTTTACAGTTTTCGAGATGCGGCGTAATATAGATTTAAGCGTATGCCCAATCGATTGACAGGAATGTCAAGGCTGGTGTAAGATAGGTGGCAAGGGTGTATAAAGATCGCTTTATAAGTAAATCTATTCTATAAAGGTAGGTAATAAATATGGCGCTAGAAGAACTTGTCGAACCCTCTATACAAACCCTCACAGCACATTTTTCAACAAACAAACTGCTCCTCATACATCCCAGCAGCCGATATCGCACACTTTTGATTGCTGAACTTCTCAACAATCCCCCGTGCCCCCTTTTTTATTTTGGCTTAGGAATCAGCGATACCACCCTCACCCAGTTTTTGACCAGTCTTGCCCATGACCTGGCCGATCAAAAGGAGACATTTGGACGATACGTCAATCAAGCCCGCAACCAGACACCGGACGACTTTGAGCAATTAGCAACTGCCCTGGCCGATGATCTGGCAGAACTCAGTCAAGAAGACTATTTGCTCATTCTTGACGAATACGACAGGTCTGATTCTGTACCGGGAATTCAGACTTTCGTCGAATACTTGCTCAATTATCTCCCTCCACAATGCCATCTTTTAATCAGCAGCCGCACGATGCCCAGACTCCCCTGGGTAGCACTGGTAGCAAGGCACCAGGCAGTTGTCTTGCGAGACTCACGGATGTTATCCAGTGGGTTCTACACGGAGCATACCACCACAAACCCTAATGTAGAGGTATATGCACTTGGGCCAGGCTACGTCATGGTGAATGGGGAGCATGTCACAACGTGGGAAGGGCATCTACCTCGCCTACTTTTCTTCTTCGCTCTTGATCGTCCGATGGTAACTCGCGCTGACATCTGTCAGGCTTTCTGGCCCGAGCTGCCTATCGATCAAGCGGTCAATGTTTTCCATGTTACAAAACGCCGATTGCACAAGGCACTTGGCTTTGATGTGCTGGTACACGAAGGCGGGCATTACCGGGTTAATCCTGCCCTGAACCTGCAATATGACATCCTTGAATTTGTTGACAGTCTGGTCGAAGCACGTGGCAGCCAGGGCGAAGGCGCAGCCCCGCACTGGCAAAATGCGATAGACATCTACCGCGGTGACTATCTGCAAGGCCATGATGACCCCTGGATTGTTGAACGCAGGGAGGACTTCCGGGAAGGCTACCTCGAAGCTTTGCGTGAACTGGCCCATATTCGCGACGAGGGCGGTTTACACGAGGCTGCACTCGGACTCTATCTGCGCGGCGTGAGCGAAGCCTCTAACCGCGAGGACCTGCACCGGCAGGTCATCCGGCTTTATGGTCGATTGGGCCGCCGCAGTGAGGCTGCCGAACACTACCATAAGCTCGAAACAACGCTGAAAGAGCGCTGGGGTATTTCACCATCTCCTGAAACTCAAGAAGTGTACCGGCAGGTTGTCGGAGAATAACCTTTACAATTGTCGGGGAATACCCTGTCAAATCAAAAGATAAGGTTACCGGAGGGCAGTCGTCTCCTTTCAGTGAATCGGGTGGATTGAACAAGGCCAGGTAAACGGCTACCGCTCCTGGGAAGGTTCGTCTGGGAGGGCATTGGGCAAGGCAAAGAGTCGGTCAAGCAGAGCATAGATGTCCCGGCGAAGCTGGAGCCGGTTGAGGAGAGTGGTCTGCTCAACCGTATCCAGCCGGTCGTGGCCGAGGTAAGCCCGGATCAGGCTTGAGTTTTTCTGCTCGACGAAGCGGTTATCATTCTTGTGTGCCAGGCCCGGCTGCGGGTCAGGTGGATACCGGAGACCTGCTCGCCCCAGAAGCGTACCAGTGATGGTTAAGGAATTCACTGCCATTGTCGGGGTGAACTTCCCGGTATGGGAAGTTCACCCAGCGGTCACGTCGACCATTTGCAGGCTGTGGACGAACTGCCCAGCAGACAACGGTTCGCTGTGGCGAACCAGGTCCAACTGCTGTCTGATGGCGGCGGTCAATTTCAGTTCTCCATGCCGCTCTAACTGTTCGGCGGTCTCCCGCAGCGCCGGCTGCACTCGTTCGTCACCAATCCAGGCTCTCCGCCACCACCATATCGCGCCGGTAACATTTTAGCTCTGAATGAATGCGCGGATTTGCGTAGAGCTTAATATGAATGCTATTATTGATCTTGCTATACAATCTTGATTATTGAGAGTGTCAAACATGGCCTCGCTATCCTTCACAATCCTCACAACGATGAAGGGAACACTCACCCGCAAGACTTCGGGGCTGATTTCAAAAGTGCCACATAGGCGAACAACAGAAAATATAATAGACCCTTTTGGAGGACGAACTTCTCTTAATTACCCTTTCCTCATAAAACACTATGACCAACCGGTGCAGCCTCTGCGCCAACAAAGCCAGCCACAGTGGACATCGGCTGATCGACAGCAGTAGGAAGGTCGATGTTCAGTATGAGGGCGTTCCGGTGAATAATAGAGAACAGGCGGCATGCCTTATCCAAAACGTGCCCTTTTGGTCTGAAGGCCCCGTTGTCGGGTAAGTAAGTCGATCTCCATTCAAAATAAACTCTATTAACAGGCGTGCCCTGACCGGGTGTGCCTGTTTTTTGTGGTCTACTTTCGTTTTATTCGTGCAGCCTTACCCATAGGAGTATTATATGACTGCATCCCAGAGTTATCACCGTTATCATATTCAGACCCAAAATATCCCTGATGTAGTTCGCTGGCCTAATCGCTTCAGAGTCCGGGTGAAGAAGCTCGGCCTTATCTCTTATATGATCCGTTCAGCTTTCCACTACAAGTTCGATACCGAAGTCTTTCTTGCTCGCCCCTGCATTTATGGTGTGTTCTCCCGCCCGGTCGGTGGGTTGGCTCCAATTCAAGAAAAATGTGTTGCCTGTCTGCGCTGCACCGTTTCACATCCTGACTTCGTTCGGATCGAGCGGAACCCCGCTCGTGAGCAGTTGGGGGACAGTTTCTTCACCGCCCATCATGTGGATGCAGTCAGCTATGAAGCCCAGACCGGGCGCATTCCGGTTAAGGGAGCCGGCTACCGGGGTAAATTTGGCGGGGAGGGCTGGGACGGAATCTGGACGGATATGTCAGAGATCGTTCGCCCTACGCGTGACGGTATTCACGGGCGCGAGTATATCTCAACCGCCGTCGATATTGGCGTGAAGCCGGACTACCTCGATCTGGATACGTCTGCCCGGCCCTTTTCTACCCTTCCCAGGACTTTCAGCCTGCCTGTGCCCATCCTTTTCGACACCCTCGCCGGTTCAGACAATTTGCTCCGGACGCTGGTCGAAGCGGCTATGGCGGTCGATACGCTGGTCGTTATTCCTCTCGACGATATTCTACGCCTGGGTGTTGATGCTCCCTGTGTGGTTCCCCTGGTTACACCTGAAAAGGCTTCTCAGGTGGTCGAGTTGAACTTCATCCCCCGCCTGCTGCAAATCGAGGGCTGGAGCGAATCCGCCGTCCAAACACTGCGGGCAGCTCTGCCCGATACGCAGATCTGCCTCCGCCTGCCCTTCTCCGAATCTCCCGATTACCGCCCATACATTGAAGCGGGTATCGGAATTTTCCACCTGACTACCGACTATCACGGATGCATCTCATCAGGTGCTTTTATCTTCGACCTGATCCGTGCTGCCCATCTCTCCCTGGTTGAACAGGGCCTGCGTGACCGTGTCACACTTCTGGGCAGCGGCGGAATCTGTGCAGCGGAACATGTGCCGAAAGCCATTATTGCCGGTCTGGATGCCGTTGCGCTGGATACCCCTCTGCTGGTTGCCATTCAGGGACGCTTTGAAGGTGAGTTCGTCAATGCCGACAGCCGCCTGATCCTTCCCCGCCCACTGCCACCGGGTTGGGCCGCAGGCCGGATCACCAATCTGGTAGCCGCCTGGCGCGACCAACTATT
>JAFGNO010000076.1 GCA_016926985.1 Anaerolineae bacterium | reverse complement strand
GGCATATCCAGGTAGGACAAAATTCTGTCACTGCCTGCCATCACCCCGATTAACCGCTCAGTAACATACCCTGGATAGCCATACATCACCCGAATCCAGTGCACATCGGGAGTCTCATCCAGGAGCCGCTCCAGGAGTTGCGCCAGCCCATCTTTTATACCCAGATCATGCCCATAGTCGGTAGTATCCTGGGCTATTAAGACGATTTCCTTAATCCCGGCATCATTCAGCCTTGCGGCCTCATCCAGTATGGTTTCAAAAGGGCGGCTGATATACGTCCCCTTGATGAGCGGAATCGAGCAAAAGGCGCAGGGACGCCGACAGCCATCGGCGATTTTAAGGTAGGCGCTGGCCCCCTGTATCGCCGTGCGCTGAACACCGCGCTCATCTCTCCCCACGGTCAACGCTTCATCGGGCAGATGATAGAGCGGCTGCCTGTGTGATCGCTCCCTGATCCTCCTGATTAATTCCGGGATGTCCATCCACCGCCGGGTGCCAATCACACCATCCAGCCCCGGCACAGCCTCTACAATCTCCTTCCCATATAACTGGGACATGCACCCGGCTGCAATCAACAGTTGATCCGGGTGTTTGTCTTTGGCCATTGTTTGCAAGACCGCAATGCTTTCCTGCCTTGCCGCGCCAATAAACCCACAGGTATTGACAATCAAGATCATGGCCTGATCGGGCGTTTCGGTTCCCCGGAAGCCTTCCCTGTTAAGCAGTTGGGCCATGCTCTCCGAATCAACCGTGTTTTTAGCACATCCCAGACTGACCAGAAAAAACGTGTGCGCTTCCGCGTTCATAAGCGACTTCCTCTAGGCAACCGGCTCGCCTTCCCGTCGAGGGGCTGGCAGTGTTGACGTTAATACCGTGGAAGACAAACCAGCTACGGGGTCGGGGTATTACTTGGCGTGGGGGATGGCACACTTGTGATGGTTGGTGTGATGGTAGGTGTGATGGTTGGGGTTGCCACTGCATTAACAAGGAAGAACCATTCGGCAACCTGTCCATAGGAACCCAGAGGCCCTACCTCAACCCCATTATGGACAACACTCAAGCCCGCACCATTACCAGCGCGTATATATACTTCGTCAGCGCCTTCAAAAGTGAAGGTTTCTCCAGAAAACACCGGGCCTTCATGCACAATCTCGCCATCAACCAGCACGCGCGCCCAGGTACGCTGTGTGATTGAAACGTTCACTACAACCCCGTCGTCATACAGAGATGGTCCCTCCACCTCAGGTGTAGAGGTAAGGCGAAAAGTTGGGCTTGGTGTAACTGTAGGAGCTGTTGTCTGCCCATCAGCATCAACTGCCGGCTCAGTCCTGGCAGCCAGGTTTTCCCCGGTAATCTGGCTTAACTGACTGGTTGCCCAGAACGCAACCGCCACCAGCCCAACGAGCAAAATTGCGGCAGCAAACAAATTGGAGCGAATCACTCGCCCCACCGGGCTCCGAGCCGCGCCATCGGCCCGCGGCCCCTCTGCGGCCCGCCGAGCAGCCCGTGACAGCGTAACCGGCCTGGCTGGTCCACTACGCTGATCGGGTGGAACATAGCCCTTTTCCTGCTCGGCTTTCCGTACCTGTGGCCTGACCGGGCGGGCTGCGGTTTTAGGGGGCTCCAGGCCCTCATCCGGGCGGGCTGCGGCGATTGCAGGCATTCCGGCAGCGCTGGAGGCCTGCATAAAATCGGCGACAATTTCTTCAACATCAAGCTGGAGAAACTGCGCATAATTCCGCAAGAATCCCCTGGCATGCATTGATGAGGGTAGCACACCAACGTCACCCTTCTCCAGAGCCTCAAGAAATTTCCGCCTGATGCGCGTCTGTGCGGCAGCCTCATCCAACGTCAGCGCCAGATTGTCTCGCGCTTCGCGGAGTTTCTCACCCAGTGCCTGGAGATCCCGATCAATCACGTTCTTCTCCAAATAAAGAGCCAACGGCTTCTGGTAGCCGGTGGCTCATCATAGCAAATTCCGCTCGTTGGCGCCTGACAAAGCGCTTTACCGAACGCTACTCGCCATCGACTTCACTTATGGCTTCGTCAGTTTCAGCTTCGTCGATTTCAGCCGCGAATCCGGATTCTTCATCTTCCAAATCGGCCTCCAGGACTTCTTCCTCGACAATTTCAACCTGCTCGACGGATTCTACTGTCCCCTCATCTTCAGCCACTGCGGTTGGGTCTTCTCCCTCTCGATGGATCACAACCATCAGTTCCGGAGTCTGGCCTGTATCAAGTCTGACCACCACCGGGAAAGTACCAAGTTCACGCAGTGGGTGATCGCCTATGCGCCGCCTGTCGATTTCAAGGCCAATTTCCTCAACCAGCCGTTCCGCGATATCGGTCGAAGTGATCGACCCATAAAGCTTGCCGGTCGGGCTGGCTTTCACCGGGAAGTACAGTGTCAGGTCGCGCACCTTTTCGGCGATAATGCTGTTTTCCTTCTCCTGCTCCTCACGGCGCATATCAGTTGATTTCCGCAGGCTCTCCAGCGCTCGAAGCGCCCCGGGGGTAACCTTCACGGCTTTTCTCTGGGGAATCAGGAAATTACGGGCATATCCGGGGGCGACATCCACCACATCCCCAGCAACACCCTGCTTGTAAACATCCTCAAGTAAAATAACCTTCATAATTGCCTTTTGCCTCTCACGTTGTTGTCAAGCGGTGATATTACCCTATTCGCCG
>JAFGNO010000075.1 GCA_016926985.1 Anaerolineae bacterium | reverse complement strand
GGCGTTGTTCCACATCATCAGCCGCTCCTGCGGGACATCCGACATCCACAGCGTCCCATCGGAGGTCACAAGGCCCCGGATATCCAGAGGCGGCGAGAGGCGCACCTGCCTGCCGCAGATATCAGCGGTGGTCATCTGCCAGGTGGTCACGTCAAACCCGTCATAACGGCCCGGCACGACCTGCATCACCGGGATGCGGGTCCAGCCCTCGTTCCACGCGCAGTCATCGAATTCAGGATCAAATGGGGGCATAGAGAAGGCTGTCAGAAACTACCGGCGCTGGCATCATCTACTTATGGAAGAAGCAATTGAAACCCGCATAATTATGGTAGCCCTCATCCCCAACCCTTCTCCCTCAGGGAGAAGGAAGACCGGTAACCCCTCTCCCTATGCAAAGCGCCGCAGGCGCATTGCCGGAGAGAGGAAAGGTCGCGCCCCTGCGCGACCTGGGTGAGGGCCGGAGCCAACCACCCATATAATATGCGAAATTGATATGTTTCATCCATTATTTGAGCTGCCATTCTTCCACAGCGGCTTTTGCTTCAGGGGTATCAAACTTCTTCAGCGCGGACAGCGAAACCCGCCTCACCGCGCCATCGGTTTCATTGGGATGAACCGCCCGGATCAATCCCTGCACCGCGCGGGGATCGCCGATCTGGCCCAGCGCGCGCGCCGCAGCCATCCGGATGCTGGAGATCGCCCCTCCCATGTGCTCATCCAGCGGGATCGCCTGTTTTTTTGCCGCCATATCATCATACTCGGCCAGCCAGGTATCGGCGCGCAGGGCCTCCAGCAGGGTGGGAACAGCGGAGGGGTTCCCGATTTTCCCAAGCGCCTCGGCTGCTTCAACCGCTACCCATTCATGCCCGCCCAACAGCACACTGCACAATCCAGCGACAGCAGCCAGGTCGCCGGACAGACCAAGCTGATGGGCAGCTTCCATCGCCACCGTATAGTCCGCCGATGTCAGGTCGTTTATCAGGCGTTTGATATCATCACCGGGCATGGATCACCCCGTACCAATCAGGCTGTATACCGAGCACAAATACCAGTTTAGCAGATTGCCCGCGCAACGAAAAAAAACAGGCCGTGAAGTTCACGGCCCGTTGTCGAGCGCGCCAGATAACCAGTTGACGGTGTCGATGGGAAGGTCGATGTTCGGCGTTGTAAGTGATGCTGTACCCGGCAACTTGACCAAAGGAGAGAGGTGACCGTTTAAGGAGGGGCCGGGACCGCGCTCTTATTGGCATAAGGATACCGCAGAATGTCGCCAGGGGTTATTACAAACCTGCAACAATCCACCAGAAGAGAACGATCCCGGGTTTGATTGGGGAGGTTACCGTTCGCCAGACTCAATGATCTCCAGCGTGACCCGCTTCCCCTCTTTCGCCGCCAGAGACCGCAGCAGCACCCGGATAGCATTAGCCACCCGCCCCCCCCGGCCTATAATCCGCCCCATCTCATCCGGCCCCACAGACAGTTCGAGAATAATCGATGTGGCCCCCTCGATCTCATTGACCTGAACCAGAGATGGATCATCAACAATGGTCTTGGCAATAAACTCAACCAGGTCTTTCATTTTTGATGTCATGCTGAAGCTCCTTCTGCTTTTGGCGTTGATGCGTCAAGATACCCTGTGGATACAGACGGTCAGTCGATGCTGTTATGAATGAACGTGGTCTCCTGGGAGATGGTTCCCCTCAAAACTCTCCCGTTCCCAGCCTGCTGCTCCTACCTTTAATCATCTCCATCTTGTTTCAGATGTCAAGCGGAAAAGCGCAGAGACGGCCAATTGGCCGTCTCTGGTCAGTTTCTGTGCCTGCTCAGGATTTCAAAGCCGTGGCTGTTTAGCCATCCTCCCCATTGAGCCTTGCCAGGAACTCGGCTGCTTCGCGCCGCTTGGCAAGGCATTCTTCAGACAGCTTTCTGGCCTCCCCGGTGGGAACAATGCCCCGCTCAGCATCAACAGCCTGCTCGATCAGGGTTATGGTCGCCTGCGCCACTTCAGCCACGTTTGTTGAGGTGCCAGGAAGCCGCTCCTGGCTGCCGGTGAAGCGGGCCAGCGGGAGCAGCGCCGGCTCGGCAGCCCCGCCAATCTGTCCCAGCGCCCAGATCGCACTTAGCCGGACATGCGGGCTCTTATCATCCAGCGCCTGGATCAATCCTTCCACCGAGAACGGGCAGGCCAGCACCCCCAGCACGCGGGCGGCAGAGGCCCTCACATGCTGGCTGTCGTCAGCCTGGAGGATCGCTACCAGTGCGGGCGCGGTGGCCTGTGAATGTTCGGCGCCTAAAACCTCGATCCGCCGGACCGCTTCCAGGCGATTGGCCCAGTTCTGCGACGTCAGTTCCTCTATGACCGCGTTCACATCATATGACATTGTCATCTCCTCGTTCTCGTGGCATGATTTACCGGATGTAAATCTGCTCTTATCTTAGCGACTGCAAACGGCATTATCAACCGCCAGGTGACATCCAATGACTGATCTGACACTCTTTCGCTTTTCGCAGCCCATCGTTGTGCGCTATGCCGATATCGATGTGCTCCAGCACGTCAACAACGCGATCTACTTCACCTATATGGAATCAGCCCGCGTGGGTTATTTGAAGGATGTGCTGGGCTGGCGCGGGGAATGGACCGCCATTGGCATTATCATCGCCCGCGCTGCCTGCGACTACCTCGCGCCGATCCGCTGGGGCGACCAGGTGACCGTGCACCTGCGCACCTCCCGGATTGGCTCAAAAAGCTTTGATTTTGAGTATGTGATCACCTGCCAGTCATGCACGGGCGACGGTGAGCCGGGCGTTGCCGCCAGGGGATCAACCGTGCAGGTGGCTTATGATTACCACGCCCTGTCCACGGTGCCGGTTCCCGACAACTGGCGGGCAACAATTGTCGCCTATGAGCCGGGTCTGGACGGCTGAGGACAATTCTGCCCGCAGCGATAATTCCTGTATACTACGACAATGTCACATTCAAGGCCCCAAATCGGTTGTACGACCATGAGGCGGGATTTGGAGAATGAGTTGGACAAATAGCAACG
>JAFGNO010000074.1 GCA_016926985.1 Anaerolineae bacterium | reverse complement strand
CGGTGATGGTGAGGCCGAGTCGGGATCGGTGGGGGCCGGAACCGGTGCGCGAGTAGGAAATATATTTGGCCCTCGCTTTCGGATGAAGGGCGGGCTTGGCACTGCCAGTCTGGAGATGGGGGGGGGCGCTGTGGTTGGTGCCTTGATGGTGGTTAACTGCTATGGGGATGTGGTTGATCCTGTCACGGGCGAGATAGTCGCCGGGGCCAGAAAGCCGTCGAAGGGGTTGTCCTTTGCGGATACGTTCCAATCCATGAAAACCCTCATTGGCAAGGCAGCCAGCAGCGCGGCGATGCGCAATACCGTGATTGGGGTAGTTGCTACCAATGTGAAGCTCACCAAAGAGCAGGCTAACAAGGTTGCTCAGATGGCGCATAATGGCCTGGCGCGGGCAGTCAGGCCTGCTCATACCATGCTGGATGGCGACACCATTTTTGCCCTTTCAACCGGGCGGAAAAAGGGTAATGTTAATCTGGTGGGGAGTTATGCTGCGGAGGCCGTCGCCAGGGCAATCCTGAAAGCCGTTCAATCGGCAACAACGCTTGGTGACTGTATATCGGCTGCCGATTTCAAACGCCTGACAGACGAGACGGACAAACAGCCCGCCGGTCACGGAACCGGGGAATAGACGATCCAGTTGATGTCGGAAACAAGACCACCTCCCGCTCTGCCTGTTATTGAACAGGCAGAGATCATTGCTTTAACCCAACAATGGGCAACTGAAACCCGCAGCGGGCAGGGAGATTTCCTTGGCCTGGAAGCCTCCTGTGGCATGGGCAAAACCTGGCTGGCGCGTGAGGTTATTGATGGCCTGAACCAGACCGGTGGGACGGGAATCTATCTACCCTGCCGGGGAGGGTTGCTCAGGCCCTATGACGCGGTAAGCCTGCTTGTCCGCAGACTGCTGGATATTTTCCCGTATGCCGATCTGAATGCTCAACAGGAGGCAGTTAAACAGAAGCTGGCACAATATCGGCTTGGCGAGCTGACCGGGGATGTATTGCGGCTGTTGGGGCTTCCGTCGGGAGATTCACCTGGGGGCGCAGACGTCGATCTGTTGGATCACGACCCTGCAAGCACATTTGTTTTGTCCGGTGACTTTGCCCTGCCGGATATTGTCATCAGAATCCTTGAATCTTATTGTGGGCACGAGCACGGTTTGCTGCCACTGGCAATTGCATTTGACGATATTGACCAGGCCGGGACGCTGACCCCACAGGTCTGCGTCGATTTACTCAAGCGGATCACCGAGATCCCTGTCTTTGTGCTTGCCACCTTCCTTCCGGGGATGCCGGATCGCAGGTTGACGGTATTTTCCGGGAAAACTGCGCGGATTGCTCCCCTCAACCGGGAGTCGCTGACAGCCATGGTTCGGGGCATTCTTCGTCCCCGGCTTCCATCTGATGGCCTGATCGACTTGCTCTGGCAGGCGACCGGGGCAAATCCCCTGCATATCCGGATGGCCCTTCAGTATCTCATGTCACAGGATATGCTCAGGCACGATGAGGCAGATCGGGTTGCTCTGATGACAGAGGCGGTATTACCCGGCCTTCACGAGATTATAGAATCCGAACTTGGTAAGTTGACCGGCACTCATTGCCAGGTGCTTCAGATCGCTGCCATCCTGGGCGACGGCTTCAGGATGGGCGCAATGCGGGCCCTGCTTGCTGATGGAGGTCCCGTTTTTGAAGATGAATTGTTTGAGAGTCTGTCTGCGCTGGTGGATGGCGGGTGGTTGTGTTCTTACCAGAGAGGCCGCAGAACGACCTATCATTTTGCGAACCGGGCGGTCTATGACGGGGTTTACCGGATGATTCTCCCTGAGCAAAAGAAAGCGCTCCACAGACTTGCAGGGGATTACTATGCTGTTCCGGGGACAGGCCGCCGGGTGAGGACAGATATCGCGCTGGGGCACTACCGGAAATCAGGCGATCTCAACCAGGCTTTAGATGTGATATGGATGGAGCTTCGCGAGGCACAGTCAGCCGGCAATCGTGCCCGGATGGCTGAATTATTCCGGCTTGGCGCCTCTATAGCAGCGCTTGACCCTGATTTGAGCCTTCATCGAGCGCGCATGGCGGAAGGATTGGGCGATATGTATGCGGCTGCCGGGGATTTTTCTGCGGCTGCTTCTGCCTATCGCGATCTTGCCCCGGCAGACATGCCGCCGATGCTGCGTGGTAAGCTGGGGCTGGCTCTGTTGGGTGTATCGCCCGGACGGGCACAGGCCGTTTTACAGGGTGTCAGCGAGTCCTGTTCGCCAGAGACACATCCCGATCTCCACTGGCGTGCCATTGCCGGCCAATGCTGGGCCCTTGCTTTGAGCGGCGATACCTATCGAGGTCTGCGGGTCTGCCGGGATTCGCTTGCTGCCATGCGGCATACATCAGGATTGGGCGAATCGCGCACACTTCTCCGGGCGGTTCTGGGGATGATCCTGTATTACGCGGCAGAATCGGATGAGGAGCAGCAAGAGGCGCACACGCACCTTGAGTCTGCACGCGCCGGGTGGGGGGCGCGCGGAGATGAAGCCGGGATAGTGCTGATGAACCAGGTGCTCATTGGTACAGATAAGGAGCGCATCACGGCTGCCTGGTTGCAGTACCTGCTGGGCCCCTTACTGACCCGCCACTGACCCCTGGCTACCTGGATAATGGCGCCGGGGATTTCCCAGCTGATTCCAGGCTTGTTCAACACGGTCATCTGGCAGATAAAACAGGTGTGCGGGACATCTGCAGTCGCTGGAACCAAACCCTTTAATCGGGATCGAGATACCGTCAATTCTCATCAATCGCTTTGCCCAGGTACACTCCAGGCGCTCAGGCGAAATACTTATCCAGACGGCAGTCATTGGCGCAGCGGCGGTAAGTGCATCGATATGCCAGTGTGCGCGCTTATCACGCTTCAGGTGGCGGTTTACCCGCGCGCTGAGCCCCCCTGGTCCCAGCGCGCTGCCGACATACAGGTAATGGCCTGGCGCCAGATCAAAACTCCCCAGCGCGCCAGCGCGGATGGTGATTGGACTGTCTGCCTGGAGCAGCAGGCCATAGGTGCCCGGTTTATCGGGGAGATGCAGGGGATTGGCAGGAATCGGCATAGCTGGTAATCTCCATCGTCAAACTGGTGGCTGAATCTATGATACCATCCCATCTTACCGGCAAACCATGACAGATAAACAGACACTGCAAAAGCTTTATATGCCGCTGCTGGTGATCGGCGCGATGATGTGGGTTGCCTTTAACCTGGTTACCATCAACCGATACCCGGTTGTGAGCTGTGACGAATCATTCTATGCCCGGACCTCGTTGCAGTTTGTAACCGGGCTGTTCGGTGGTCGGCTGTGGCCCCCACCACCGGCAGATTTTTACCTTTTCCATGGCAGGACTTACTGGTTTCTTCTTGGCTCCGTCCTGGCGGTTCTGGGCAAGGGGTTGTCAATTGGGCGCCTGTTTTCGCTGGTTGGCTGGATGGGCCTGGTTGCTGCCACCTATCTCATCGCCAGGAGTGTCTTTGAGCGCGGGCCAGCTCTCTGGGCCGTGGTGCTGACAGCCACTGCCTGGACCAGTTTTTTTGTCAGTCGATATATTCGCCCTGATGTCCTTGCTGCAGCCAGCACCCTCTTCATATTCGCCTTAATGATTTTTTCGTTTAACAAAAAGAAATGGTGGCTGTTCCTGCTGCTGGGCTTCCTGCTGATTTTTCAACTGGATGTTCACTTCATTACAGTCCATTTTGTCTGGCCAGTCGCAGCAATTGCCGTTTTTTTATTGGTTAAACAACGTGACTATCGCAATCTGGGCGCCTTGCTTGTTGGAATGGCCATCAGTGGGTTACTGGTGGCCTGGCTGCATTTACAGACAGCCTTTTCCTCAACGGTACAGGAATTCCTGAGCGATCCGGTTGGCCTGATCCAGCTTCATATTGGGGGGCAGGGATATGCACAGGGCGGCGGGCTGTCGCAGACTGTAACTCCCTGGACGATGCTGGTTTCCTTTGCGCGGTTCTGGTGGGATCGTTATGCATGGCTTGGACGCTATGCTTCCCTCCCCCAGGCGGCGCTCTTTCTGTTTGGGCTGGTTTATGTGCTGTTCAGCGGCAACTCAACGCTCAAACAGCTTGGCATTGTGGTGGTGCTGTCAAACCTCTCCTATATGGTGGTTAATGTCAACTATACTCCCTGCTGCTACGAGGTGATGTGGCTCCCTTACTACATTATTCTGGGTGTGGCAGCTGTTGTTGACTGGGTTCCCCGGGTGTTGAGCTTTATTCCTCACCTTGCCAGCCCTGCGCCACAGATCATCCTGCTCGCGCTTACTGCTGCCTATATTTCCGGCGATATCTATCTTGTCGCAAAATACCCGTCCCGCGCCTACGAAACGGTCGGTCG
>JAFGNO010000001.1 GCA_016926985.1 Anaerolineae bacterium | reverse complement strand
TGCCGGAAGTACAGGCACTCATCCTGTAAGAAGCAGCGGCTGCACTGCGGCGACCGGGCAGCGCAGATTTCCCGCCCGTGTTGGATAATCTGCAAGTGAAAAGCATAGTAGTCCTGGGTTGGCACTATTTTCTCTAATTCCACGTGCGCCTTTTCTCTTCCTGTCTTTTCTCCGATTAACCCCAATCGTTTGGTAACCCGGTGGACATGCGTATCGACCGGAAACGCGGGTTTGTTCATGGCAAAAAGCAGGATGATCGCGGCTGTTTTTGGCCCGACCCCATCGATGCTGGTAAGCCATGCTTTTGCGTCCTCAACCGGCATATCCTGGAGATGATCCAGCGTGATCTCCCCCTGTGATTCGGTCAGGGTGCGCAGCGCAGCCTGGATGCGAGGCCCTTTCTGGTTGGCCAGTCCCGCCGGTCGTATGGCGTCGATGATGTCTTCTGGCTTGCCATCTCGAACAGATTCCCATGTTGGATAGCGGGCTCTCAGCCGGGCGAAGGCCATATCGCGATTCGTGTCATTGGTATTCTGAGACAGGATGGTGTTGACCAGTTCGTCTACCGGCGGCAGATGCTCGCGCCATTCCGGGTAACCATAGTGACTTTTCAGCTTCCTGGCGACCCTGTGATACTGGGTAATCAGCGTCTCTTCTGCGTTGTTCATAGGTTCTTGTTGCTTTCTGTTAATATTCGGTATGCTGGGGAGTATAACTTTTTATCCCGGTGTTTCCCGGTTGATCGGGCACAAACTATGGGTAGAAACCCTGTCAATGTCGCGATTCTCGCTGGCGGCAAGAGTACGCGATTAGGCGAAAATAAAGCGCTGTCAAAGGTCGGCGATCAGCCGATTATTGAACGGGTCATGGATCGAGTCAAGCCGATTGGCACTGTGTTCCTGGTCGCCAATGAGCCTGATCTATATCGCCACCTGGATATCCCGGTTTTCAGGGATTTGCTGCCCGGATTAGGGCCGCTGGGGGGTATCTACACGGCATTATCAGTAAGCAGCACTGATCATGTATTGGTAATAAGCTGTGACCTGCCCTTTCTGAATCGCCAACTTCTGCAGCATATCATTGACCGGCGAGAAGGGTACGATGTGGTTGTCCCCCTGGGAGAAAATAACCACCCACAGGGACTGCATGCGGTGTACGCCAGGGCCTGTTTTTCTTCCATTGAACAGCAGATCAATGCAGGTCAGCGAAAAATCATAGCATTCTATCCCAATGTGCGCGTCCTCAAGCTGTCATTTGAAGAGACTGCTAAGATCGATCCCCACCATCACAGTTTCATCAATGTCAACACGCCTGAGGATTTGCGGCGGGCGAGAGCGCTTGCCGCCCGGATTGGATGATCCTCATCAAGACGAAAAACTGGGCGCTGCAACTGAGCGCCCAGTTTGTTTTTTCATCTGCGCTAAGGCTAGAACATACCCAGGATTTTCCCGGTATCCAGATCAAGGTCGATATTCATAAACGCGGGGTAGGTAGCCAGACCTGGCATGGTGCTCATTGTGCCCAGAAGCGGGTAGATAAAGCCCGCGCCCACGCTGGCCCGGACTTCTCTGATCGGAACTGTAAAGCCTGTGGGAACACCTTTGAGCGTCGGATCGTGGCTGAGGCTGAGGTGCGTCTTTGCCATACACATCGGCAGATTACCAAAGCCAGCGCTTTCATAGGCTTCAATCTGCTGCTCGGCCAGCGGCTCATAGGACACCCCATCTGCCCCGTAGAACTCCTTGCAGATGTGTTCAATCTTCTGCTTGATCGACCACTCCAGCGGGTAGAGGAACTTGAAGTCGCTCGGCTGCTCGCAGGCCCCCACGACCGCCTCAGCCAGGGCCTTGGCCCCTGCGCCGCCATCGGCCCAGTGGGTGGTCTTAACCGCAGCATAAGCACCCTGTTCCTCAGAATACTTGCGGACAAGTTCCATCTCGGCATCGGTGTCATCTTTGAAGCCGTTCACCGCAACCACAACCGGGATGCCAAACCGGAGCGCATTCTTGATATGTACGCCCAGGTTGCCAAGACCCGCTTCGAGCAGTTCCAGGTTCTCGCTGGTATAGGCCGGGTCAAGCGGCGCGCCTGGCGTTACCTTGGGCCCGCCACCATGCATCTTGAGGGCGCGGACGGTTGCAACCAGCACCACCACATTGGGGATCAGCCCGGAGTAGCGGCACTTGATGTCAAAAAATTTCTCCATGCCGATATCAGCGCCAAATCCGCTCTCGGTCACCACGTAATCCGCGACGCGAAGCGCGATCTGATCGGCGACAATAGAAGAGTTCCCATGGGCGATATTAGCAAATGGCCCGGCGTGCACAAAGGCAGGCTGGCCTTCCAGTGTCTGCATCAGTGTCGGCATCAGGGCATCCTTCAGCAGAACAGTCACTGCTCCTGCCACGCCAATTTGCTCCAGACTGACTGGCTTACCTTTGGTATCCAGCCCAATCACCACGCGGCCAACACGCTCACGCAGGTCACGCAGGCTGGTCGACAGCGCAAGGATTGCCATAAGCTCCGAAGCGACCGAAATATCAAAGCCGGTCTCGCGTGGGAAAACCGGGCTGGGTGATCCATCAGCCAGCTTATCATCATTGAAGCCAACTTTTATCCGGCGCAATGAGCGATCGCAGACATCAACCACCCGGTTCCAGGTTATGGTGTCGGGATCGATGTCGATCCGGGTGACTCCTCGCCGTTCAAGCGCCTCGTCAGATTGGCGGCTCTCGTGATACATCCGGGTATCAATAGCTGCCGCCACCAGGTTATGCGCAACCGAAATGGCGTGGATATCACCGGTCAGGTGCAGGTTGAAATCCTCCATGGGGATAATCTGGCTGTATCCCCCTCCGGCGGCGCCCCCTTTGATATTAAAGGTAGGGCCCATACTGGGCTGGCGGATACAGGCCATCACATTCTTGCCCAGCTCTGTGCCAAGCGCCTGGACGAGGCCCAGCGTGGTCGTTGTTTTTCCCTCGCCAAGAGGCGTGGGAGTAATGGCGGTCACATCGATGTATTTGCCCTGCGGGCGGCCAGAGAATTTCTTGATGACATCCAGATGGACTTTGGCTTTGAATTTGCCCTGGAGATCCAGATCGTCTTCGATCAACCCGATCTTTTCAGCGATTTCCAGAATAGGTCGCAGATCTGCTGCCTGAGCGATTTCGATGTCGCTGGGGACAACTTTGTTTGCCATAGGCGTTTCTCCTATCTTTGATGATGAATAATATGTTGAGGATTAACCCGGTCCTGCGGGCGGGTAGCTGCGTTGGATACCCTATGCGTGCGCAGCAATACCCTACATCATATAACAATTTACCTTTGTGGTATAGGGCTACTTTTCACACGTCCATGTGACAAATATCCCGTTTCCCAACAATCCGCCTGCCAGGGCATGCGCAAAAACGCATTGGCAGTAAAGGAGGTCAGCACATTAAACTGGTTTGTCCGGGGAACTAAGAACCTGCCTCCGGGGGCAGGTTCTTGCTGTGTCCTAAAAGCCTGCATTCACTCCTTGGATATCTGCTCAATTTCCTTGGGCTTCCCGTCCAGCACAACCCCGGCTTCCACATGCAGGCGGTGTTTTTGAGGATCGACCGTGTAGATATCGACCGGCTGCTCCCTCCCTTTCACAGTAGCAGAACCAACAAAAACCGCTGTTACCTCGTCGGTAAGCTGCTCGCAAGTCTCTTTTGTGAAGAGGATTTGCACACCGACTTCCTTGGTGAGCGCCTCAAGCCGCGCAGCAAGATTCACGGTGTCCCCGATGACCGTATAATCCATCCGCTGCTCAGAGCCAATATTGCCAACAAAGCACTGCCCGGTGTTAACGCCAATACCATTTCTCAGGATAATCTGGCCAGTTTCTGCCCATTTTTCCTGCATCTTGGTCAGGCGCTGCGCCATCTCAATGGCGCACAGGACGGCCTTGGTTGGATGATTTTCCACCAGGAGCGGGGCATTCCAGATCGCCAGGATCGCGTCACCCTCAAATTTGTCGATGGTTCCGTTATATTCGAAGATTACCTTTGTCATTTCCCCCAGATATTCGTTCAGGATCGTCACAACCTGGTCGGGCGTTAACTGCTCTGACAGGCTGGTGAACCCCCGGATATCGCTGAACATAATGGTCATCTCGCGGCGGTCGCCGCCCACGCCAAAGCTTTCAACCGAGTCAAGCATCTGGTCGATAGCTGCCGAAGAGACATAGCGATCAAAGAGCGATCTCACCTTGGCTCGCTGCCGCTGCTCTTCATAAAGCTGGATGCTGGTATTGGTAACAAAGGTAATAATCAGCGACAGAAGCGGGGCAACAAAAGGCATCAGTGTCCGGAATTGCACAAAGACAAAAAAGGCTCCCAGACTGTAGATAAGCAGCACCCCCACAATAATGATCAACCCGGCGACTGGTCGCGCCCTCAGGGTCAATAAGGCGCCTATTCCTGCCGCAAGGAGCGCAATAAACAGGTGGATCAGGTCACCAACCGGGTGCAAATACAGTTGCTTGAGGATGGTATCCATGGCATGGGCGTTGATTTCCGCCCCCGGCATTGATTCATCTCCTAGGGGGATCGGGTAGTCGTCATGCAGTGAGGGGCTGGTTGCTCCAATGATCACGATCCTGTCGGTGAAATTCGTTGGATCGACAAATCCCTCAACCACCTGGTAGGCGGAATAGCTCTGGATGGTATCCTCATCGGTTCCACCGCGGAAATTTACGATCAACCGCTGGTTATCCAGGACAACCCTGTGGTCGCCGATATAAACCTCGTTACGTGACCGAACGTCAAAATTCTCTTCTCCCAGGTAAATACGGGCGGCTTGCATCGACCAGGCAAAGTACAGTTCCTCGTTATACTGCTGGAAAGCCAGTAGGCGCCGGACTTTCCCGTCTGCATCACGCGGAAAGTTGGTCAGGCCCAGCGTCACAACTTCATTTATTTCTTCAATTGGTCGTTTGTACCGGCTGATGGTAATTCCGCCTTGCTCCTCCTCAGAGATCTCATTAACCATCACGACATTCCCGGCATCAGCGAGCGCCCTGGACAGTTCGCTATCTGCCTCCGGCGTGGTTGGCTCAAAAAAGAAAACGTCTATTGCGATAACGCGGGGATTACCGGCGGCTATTCCATCCACGATCTGTGCTAAATAATCTCGAGGCCAGGGCCATTGAAGCTGATTCTGGTCAAACGAAGCATCGTCTATTTTCACAAGAACAATGGGGGCTTCATCCAGCCGCTCGCCGCGCACGCGAAAAAGCAGGTCATGGGCAAACAGTTCCAGCGGACGGAAAACCCCCCCGGCAAAGAAGAAGGCCAACAGCCCAACACCTAACGCAATACCAAGCGTCCTGATCCAGGGAAGCGTTTTCTTACGGCCTTTTGTCTGTTCAGTCATGCCCCCTCCTTATTTAACCTATTCCTCAGGCATACTAATACAATTCGTGAATTATGCAAGCGCACGGGGGATGTTCAAAGATTGTCGAAACTATGTTGAAAGATTGTCGAAAACCAACAGTGCTTTGTCGAAAGATTGTCGAAAGTTCCGGGTTTTCGACACTATTCCTCCCATCTTTGAACATTCTTTCGACAATGAGCCACCACCGATTGTTCAAAGTCTGCCCCCTGTATCTAGGGGGGATCTCTATAATCACCGCCAGATATAGGGGAAAGGGAACACATTCCCCGCAGTTTTCGACAATTTTGCTGCTCCCTACTACTACTATAAAAACTATATTTATCAAACGAGTGATGATTATATCGATTGCCACTCCTCCGGAATATACGCTGGCAATTCACACCGCAGGGGCTTTTCCTTCCGGGTAGCAGTCACATAATCTGCCTGCAAGAGCTGGTGAATTTCACTGGTACCCTCATAAATGACTGCTCCTTTGCTGTTACGAAGATAGCGTTCAACAGGGTATTCATCCGAGTATCCATAGGCGCCGTGAAGCTGGACGGCCTCCAGTGCTGCCTGTACACTCTGGTCAGTTGCATACCATTTAGCCTGGCTGGTTTCTCTGGTATTGCGCAGCCCTCTGTTTTTCTTCCAGCCAGCTTTCAGGTAGAGCAGTCGCGCAGTTTCATACCACAGGGACATATAAGCCAGCTTCTGTTTGATGAGCTGGTGCTCGGCAATCGGTTTGCCGAAAGCCTCCCTGGAGAGCGCGTATTTGGTTGAGTCTTCCAGGCAGGCCCGGATCAGCCCCGTTGCGCCAGCCGCGACTGTATAACGCCCGTTATCGAGCGCACTCATCGCAATTTTGAATCCTTCACCCTCCTCGCCAAGCCGGTTCTCAATTGGCACTTCTACATCCTGCATGGCAATCCACCCGGTGGAGCCGGCCCGCACACCCAGCTTATGATGAATATCCCCGGTGCTGACGCCGGGCATGTCCGTGGTGACCATAAACGCACTCAGCCCGGAAGAAGCCCGTGCCGCGCCGGGATCAGTCCGGGCAATAATGAGGAAATGCTGGGCTTTAGTTGCCAGGCTGATCCACATTTTTTCGCCGTTCAGGATATACGCGTCTCCCACCCGGCGGGCAGTGGTCTGGATATTCGCCGCATCAGACCCGTGTCCCGGCTCAGTCAATCCATACCCGGCGTATTTCTCTCCACGCGCCTGGGGAGCCAGAAAACGCTGCTTCTGTTCCTCGGTTCCCCATTGCAGCAGTCCAAGGCTGCACAACCCTACATGGACAGACATGACGACCCGGAGCGAGGTGTCCACGCGTTCGAGTTCCTCGCACACCAGCCCAAGCGTGATATAGTCATAACCCTGCCCTCCATAACGAACCGGGATGCAGATGCCTAGGATTCCCAGTTCGCCCATTCGGGGCAGCACATGAGGCGCCATTTCCTGCTTGCGATCCCATTCCTGTATGGTGGGAGCCACCTCAGAGTGAGCAAACTGGCGAACCATGTTGGCGGCAAGACGGTGTTCTTCGGTCAGGGAAAAGTCCATCGCAGCGGATCTCCTTATAATATGGGTATGAGTGTATTATGTGTCCAAAGCAAGATTGGGCAATTTGAGAGTCAAAGTTACAGAAAAAGAATTCGAAGGTGGTTATGAATTTCAACAAACAAAATCATCGCAGGCGACTTCCGGCTGTCGTCCTCTGGTTCGTGCTGGTCGTGCTTATGGGAGCCTGTCCGCCAGCGACAATCGCGCAGAAGAATGAGCCAACCATCATTATCCTGGAGGCGACCGGCCCTGTTGCGCCATCATTCGGCAGCTATATCGCACGTGGTCTGGAAGAGGCAGATGCCATCAACGCCGAAGCAGTTGTTCTCATGCTGGACACTCCCGGCGGTAATCTTGGAATAACCCTGAACATCGTGCAGGATATTCGCAACAGCGACGTGCCTGTTATTGTTTTCGTTGGGCCACGGGGAGCGAAGGCCGGATCCGCGGGGCTGCTGATTACACTGGCAGGGCACGCTGCAGCAATGGCGCCCGACACAGCAATTGGCGCAAGCAGCCCGATTGACAGCCAGGGTCAAGACCTGCCCACCACAGCGGAAGAAAAGGCCGAGCAGTATACCGGGGCGCAGGCGCGGAGCCTCGCTGAGCGTCGCGGGGAAGAAGCTGTCCGGATTGCTGAGGAAGCTGTCTTTGAGGCCCGGGCAGTCACCCCATCCGAAGCACTGGACGCTAACCTGATTGACTTTGTGGTTGAGGACATATCAGAACTTCTCCATCGGCTTGATGGATTTGAGGTTGAGGTGAATGGGCGGCTCCGGAGTCTGCATACCGAGGGAGCCTCCCTGGTAACCATACCAATGAGCCAGATTGAACAATTTCTGCTCTTTTTCTTCGACCCCAACGTAACTTTCCTGCTCCTGAATATAGGCATACTGGCCCTGATTGTGGAAATCCGCTCTCCTGGGGGCTGGGTTGCCGGGGTTGTCGGCGTGACCTGTGTCGGATTCGCCCTGTATGGGTTGGGCGTGATGCCGGTTAACTGGCTGGGGATTGTTTTTGTAGTTATGGCGTTTGTGCTGTTTATCCTGGAAATTAAAGCGGCAACTCACGGCGCCCTCGTAGCGGCAGGAATTGTCAGCCTCGCCGTGGGAGGCGTGATCCTTTTCAATCAGCCCGGCATTGAGCCTTTTGGCAGTCTGTCCCTGCCTCTGGTAATCGGCCAGTCCCTGCTGGTTGGGGTATTGTTTGCCTTCATCCTGACTTTCGCCATCCGCGCCCAGTCGCTTACTCCTACCACCGGGTATGAGGGCATGGTTGGGCAGGTGGGCCGGGTGACGCAGGACCTGGACCCGGTCGGGAGGGTGCTGGTCGCCGGTGAGCGCTGGCGGTCTATCTCTGCAGATCGCACGCCAATTGCCAAAGACAGCCAGGTGAAAGTGATTGATGCTGCACAGATGCGGCTGGTCGTCACACCATTTGACGAAAGCAAGCCGGAAGACCAGGCTTCGTGAAAGCCGTGAGAACTGCTCTGCCGACAAGTCCTGGCAGTCAGGGCATCAGTGAAAGAAAAGTGGCGAGCACGACTTCAATATCAGATAGATCAGGGAAAATCCTGTCTGGCTCATATTCGGCAAGTTCCTCTTCGGGGTGATAACCGGTCAACACAGCCACCGTTCTGGCTCCAACCGTCTTCCCGCCCACAATGTCAGCAGGGGTATCCCCGACAATCACCACCCGGTCAGGCGGAACAGAGACTCCTAAACGCTCTTCCGCTTGCCGGATAGCCAGCCGGGCCAGATCTGCCCGGATAGCAGAGGCGTCGCCAAAACCACCAACCAGAAAATCTGCCGGATTATAGCCAGCGGCCTTGAGCTTTATTTCTGCGGTACCCCGGACGTTTCCTGTCAGAAGACCGGGGAGAAAATCAGGTTGCCCTGATAGGGCGTCGACCAACGACAGGCCACCGGGGCAGGGGCATATGGTATGGCGTCCAAGCGCCAGCCGGTTCATCATCTGTGTTGAAAGAACCTGTTCAAGGAGGGGAAACCGTTCCCATATCTGTGCTGGCGATAATCCTGCTGCCATCAACAGGTCCCCGACTGCCTCCCGATCGGTTCTGCCGCCAAAATAATAAGCCTCAATTGGCCCTGCTGTGCCATAGATTTCTTCCAGGGCTGCCTGAATTGAGGCCTTCCCGATGCCATCCGGCCATAACAGGGTGCCATCAATATCGAAGAGAACAACACAAGGACAACGCATAGCCAACCTTTATCAAAAAGGAGAATTGTCCTGATTATACAGGATAGTGTCGCTTCGAACTTGCCAGCGATCAACATCATGCTATACTGACGGTCAGTAATCAGGG
>JAFGNO010000073.1 GCA_016926985.1 Anaerolineae bacterium | reverse complement strand
GATTGTTTGGTCAGCCCAGATAAAACTGTCCAACTGCCATCTCTGCTCCCGTCATCGACCAGGATAATTTCGAAGGGTTTGCACAGGTCGGGGAGAGTCTTCAGCAATTCCTGAACAAGCAACTCAAGCGAATCCTGACTATTATAAACCGGTATGACAATCGACAGGCCTGTTTCTAACTGGTGGTGAATTTCCAACTTCCCTCCAATAGCCAGGATAGCAATTGGTCCATTGTAACGCGGGTTTGAACAAAAAAAAACGAGGCAGGATTCCCCGCCCCGTTATCGTTCTCTTACAACGTGCCCATCAGGAGATGAGCCCTTTTTCACGCAGAACAGCATGCGCCGCAGCCAGGCGGGCAATCGGAACACGGTAAGGAGAGCAGCTCACATAATTCAGGCCTATGCGGTGGCAGAAGTCAATGCTCGACGGTTCACCGCCGTGCTCGCCGCAGATTCCCACCTCAAGTTCGGGCCGGGTAGCGCGCCCCTCGGTTACAGCAATCTTCATCAGCCGCCCTACTCCAATCTGGTCTATTGCCTGGAATGGGTTATTGGGGAGGATATTCAGGTCTTCCTTGTCCGCGTAGCGCAGCAGGAACTTGCGCTCAGCATCATCCCGGCTGATTCCATAGGTCATCTGGGTAAGGTCATTAGTACCAAAACTGAAGAACTGGGCTACTTCGGCAATTTCACCAGCCGTCAGCGCGGCACGCGGGATTTCAATCATTGTGCCAAACTTGTATTCTATGGTGATCCCCTTTTCATCCATGACGTTTTTCGCCACTTCTTCAAGCAAGGGCTGGATCTTTTTCATCTCGTTGACGTGGCTGGTAAGCGGGATCATCACCTCGGGATGGACAACAATGCCCTCTTTGGCTGCATCACAGGCCGCTTCAAAGATTGCCCTTACCTGCATAGTGTTCAGCGCAGGCAGGGTGATACCCAAGCGACAGCCGCGTAAACCCAGCATTGGGTTGAACTCGTGCATGTCGCGCACTGTTTCCAGGAGAAGTTCGGTGTCCGCGTTTGACTCGCCTCGCGCTTGCATCGCCGCCACCTCAGCGGCCAGATCCTCAAGCGAGGGCAGGAACTCGTGGAGAGGCGGGTCAAGCAGGCGGATGATGACGGGCAGACCGTCCATTGCCCTGAATATCCCGTGGAAATCATCGCGCTGAAGCGGCAGGAGTACCTTATCCAGGACATTCAAGAATTCGTCGTGCAAACCTTGTCGCTCGGCCAGGATTGCCGCCTGGAATTTTTCTGTGCGGTCTCCCAGGAACATATGCTCGGTACGGCACAGGCCGATTCCTTGGGCCCCATAGTTACGCGCGCGGGTGGCCTGCTCAGGATCGTCGGCATTAGCCCAGACCTGCAGCCGGCGGATATCGTCCGCCCACGCCAGAATCTGCTGTAGATCTGACTGATCATCGAACGAGGGAGCAACTGTGGGAATCCGTCCCAGATATACTCTCCCTGTCCCGCCGTCCAGTGACAGCACATCCCCCTCTTTCACAACCATATCGTCTACTGAAAACTGCTTGTTTTCCAGGTCAAGGCTGATGTCTTCACAGCCAGCCACACAGGGTTTTCCAAGCTGGCGGGCAACCACTGCCGCATGGCTGGTGGCGCCACCACGCTGGGTAAGTACGCCCTTTGCGGCCAGCATACCATGAACATCATCCGGGGTTGTCTCAGGCCGTACCAGGATAACATCTTCACCTTTTTGTGTCTGGGCTTCGGCGATATCAGCATCGAAATACACGACGCCAACAGCCGCGCCGGGTGACGCATTTAATCCCTTGGTCAGCACCACCGAACCAGCCAGGGCAGCAGGATCGAACCGGGGGTGAAGAAGCTGGTCAATCTGGAACGAGTCGATCCGGGCGACTGCCTCTTCTTTGCTGATCAAGCCCTCGTTGACCATGTCCACTGCAATCTTGACCGCAGCAGCCGCTGTCCGCTTCCCGTTTCGGGTTTGCAGCATATACAGCTTGCCATGTTCAACGGTGAACTCCATATCCTGCATATCACGGTAGTGTTGTTCGAGAATAGCAGAATTTTCGACCATCTTCTGGTAGATTTCCGGCGCTTTGTCTTTCAATTCGCCAACCTGCAGCGGCGTGCGCGCTCCGGAGACAACATCCTCACCCTGCGCATTGAAAAGGTACTCGCCGTACAGCAGGCGCTCGCCAGTCGCCGGGTTACGGGTGAAAGCCACACCTGTGCCGGAGTCCTCACCAACGTTGCCAAAAACCATAGTAACGATATTGACGCCCGTCCCCAGATCGTCCGGGATACCGGTTGCTTTGCGGTAATTCCGGGCGGGTGCACCATTCCAGGATTTGAAGACTGCGGCTACTGCGTATTCAAGCTGCTCCCAGGCATCCTGGGGGAACTCCGAGTCAGTTTCTTTCCTGATGAGGTCTTTGAATTGTGCAGTCATTTTCTTCCAACCGTCAACGGAGATTTCCGCGTCGGTTTTGACCCCTTCAGCATTTTTGATCTGGTCAATCAGATGCTCAAACTTCAGGCCGTCAATATCGAGGACTACCTTGCCAAACATCTGGACCAGGCGGCGATAGGAATCCCAGGCGAATCGCTCGCCAGCCTCGCCTGCCAGTGTCTCGACAGCTTCGTCATTTAAACCAAGGTTGAGAATGGTATCCATCATCCCCGGCATGGAGAATTTCGCCCCTGAGCGTACCGAGACCAACAGGGGATTCTGGCTGTCGCCGAATGTGCGCCCCATCTTTTTCCCAAGGGCTTTCATGTTTTCAACAACCTCTTCCCACATGCCTGACGGGAAGGTTTCTCCTGCATTGAGGTAAGTCACACAGGCTTCGGTTGTAATCGTAAATCCCGGCGGGACAGGCAGCCCGATATTGGTCATTTCCGCAAGATTTGCGCCTTTGCCTCCCAGCAGATCGCGCATTTCCGCTTTACCTTCTTCGAAGGTATATACCCATTTTGTCGACATATCCAGAACTCCTCCTTATAAATGGAAGTGTGTAACCTATAACTACGCTATTGGTGGGACTTATACCGGCAGTTTGGTTCTGCCAGTAATACACACAGTAATCACCTGTGTTTGTCAGGGAATCCCTGCTTACACAGGTGTGCCCGCAGTATTTTACCGCATTTACGGCAGAGTCAAACCGAAAACCAGTAAACTGCCTGTATTGCAGGCAGGGTTTTCTAAGCCATAGAAGATACGTTCATTGCACATCTTACCTGGCCTCGATACACTATCCGCATACTCAATACGGCAGGCAGTATGGGATTTCAGGAGAGAATCAAGCGGGTTTCAGCGACCCTGATCGAACGTGGATCAGGTGCCTGGCATCGTATACTCCCTTTGCTGAACCGCCTGCTGCACCACCGGGCGACCCCGGTTGTGGCAGGCGTGCTCACGGGGATTGCCATAATTACCTGGCTGGCCTTTGGCGTCTGGAACCGCCCGCTTGATCGTTCTCTTGAAAGCAGTGAACACCTGATCGCCAACTACCTGCCCTCTGCCCGGTACCCCACACCATCTGTCCCCCAACCTGCTTCTCACCGTGATAGCAGCACCGGTGAACTGCTCCCTACTCCCCGGCCCCTGTGTGGAGGGCCAATAGCCATGCATCTCCTGCTTATTGGCAATGACAGCAAGCAGAGCGATTATCACAGCACCAGCGGGTTTGCTGACGTGATACGGCTGGTGCGTGTGGATTTTGGCAAGCCGGGAGTTACTATACTCTCCATTCCCCGCGATCTGTGGGTCCCAATCCCGGGGCTGGAGTCGGTTACTGGCATATCCGCTAACCGGCTGAAAACGGCTTATGCGTATGGTAACCGGTACCTGGGCGAAGGTGGGGGGCCAATACTGATGGCAGAAACCCTGGCGGTGAACTTTGGTGTTTATCTTGACCGCTATTTTGTGGTGAGCTTTGATGCTTTCGCAGATGGCATCGACACCATTGGGGGGATTGATATCTATCTGGAAGATACAATTGCCGACGAGGTTGGCCTTGAGCCAGGGTGGAACCATCTGGATGGGGAAGCCACATTACAGTATGCCTATCTGCGCCCGGAAAATTCAAGCGACCTTTACCGGATTGATCGCCAGAGCCAGATCATCCGGGCCCTTGTGGACCGGCTGCTCACTCCCCAGGTCATGGCTTCTGCGCCGCGGTTGACCAGGTCGCTCAGGCAGTCAGTCCTGACTGACCTCAGCCCGGCAGATATCTCAATGCTGCTTTGCCTGGCAGACTACCTCCAGGGCGATGACATCTCGCTTCTTGATCTTGACCCGGCTCTGTTTGAAACGGTAATTGATGGCTATGGTTATCAGCGGCTGATTCCCGATTCCCAGGGCATAACCGGGGCAATTATCCGCTTCCAATCAGGCGAAGAGATCACCCTGGGCAACCCTGAATGATCCCTACTAAAAGAGGCAGACCATGAACACACCCCTCCTTACTAACAACATCATCAACCGGCCAGTTCTGGTAACCGGCGGCGCGGGCTTCATCGGAAGTCATCTGGTTGAAGCTCTCCTGTCTGGCGGTACACAGGTCATTGTCCTAGACAGCCTGTCAGATTTCTATAGCCCGGAGCAGAAACGGGCGAACATTGCCCCATTTATGGCACATCCCAGCTTCACTTTTATCCATGGGGATATCCGCGATCGGGATCTAGTATTCGGGATATTCCGGGATTACCGCCCAGCGCGTGTGGCCCATCTGGCTGCCATGGCCAATGTCCGGTACTCCATTGAGCGAGCCTCCGAATATGTAGATGTCAATATTACAGGAACGATCAACCTGCTTGATGCCGCGCGGGAAACTCCAACCACCAATTTCATCTTTGCCTCCACCTCGTCGATCTACGGGAATACCGACCAGATACCTTTCTCAGAAGACCAGGACACCAGCAGACCACTGGCCCCCTATCCGGCCTCCAAAAAGGCCAGCGAAGTGATGGGCTATGCCTATCACAACCTGTTTGGTCTGGACTTCACTGCGCTGCGTTTCTTCACTGCCTATGGCCCTGGTGTTCGCCCGGATATGATGTCCTATATGGTGATGGAGAAGATTGTAAAGGGAGAACCCATCACCCTGTATAACGGGGGCGAGATGTTCCGGGATTGGACTTATATTGAGGATATTGTGAAGGGAATAGTCAGCGCTTTAGACTTGCCCCTGGGCTACGACATTATCAATCTTGGCCGTGGTGAGCCGGTGAAGCTGAGTGACTTTGTGGCAATAATCGAATCACTGGTTGGCAGGAAGGCTATTGTGCATGCCAGGCCTGCCCCGCCCAGCGAACCGCCAATCACATACTGTAATTTGCAAAAGGCCCGCGACCTACTGGGTTATCAACCTGCGATCTCAATTGAGGAGGGGCTGACCCGCACCTGGAACTGGGTAAAGAACCGGGGGTTTGGATCCCCGTCTACATAACAATCATATCATTAGAGGAATTTGTCGCCTCCCCTGCTGAATCCTGATAAACCTCTGCTAGGATAGCTTTGAGGACTGGGGGGAGGTCCTGGACAATCTGCATTTCTTGTACCTTGTCCAACGCCCGCGCAATCGACCAGCGGGTATCCCGATCGGCTGTCCGCCAAGCCTCAGCAAGAGCCGGGACCGCATCCGGGTTGATCTGGGCCAGCCCGACGGCGGCTGCCCAGCGAACCTGGGTGTCTGTTCCGCGCAGTGCCTTGATCAGGCCGGGAATAGCGGCTTCGCCAATCATCCCAAGTGCTTCGGCAGCAGCCATGCGAACCCCACTATCAGAATCGAGCAATGCGCGAAGAAGCCCGGTTATGGCTTCCGGACTGCCGATCACCCCCAGCGCAGTAGCGGCGGCCCAACGCATCATCCAGTCATCATCGCGCAACCGGCTCAGCAGCCCCAGCATGGCAGCCTTGCTGCCAACCACGCCCAGGGCAAGGGCTGCAGGCACATATACCTCTCGATGCTCGCTGGCCAGGTTCTCCAGAAGATATGGGACGGCAGCATCACCTGTTTGCTTGATAAGAGAGAGCGCAGTGGAATAAACTTCCGGATCGACATTCCGCAGGTCATGCAGAAGGGAGGGAAGTGCCTGCACATCCAGCCTGCGCAGCGCATGCAGCGAAAGGCTGCGAAGCAAGCTATCATCGGAGCGAAGCGTCTCCTGAAAAGCGTTAATGGCGGCACCACCGCCAATGGATAACAAAGAATGGGCAGCAATGGTGCGAACCTGGCTGTCTTTACGCTGGTCCTGTATTATCTCCAGAAGCCCGGGAATGGCTCCTTCCCCGGCCTCTGCCAGCAAATTACTGGTCTCATACCAGATATGCTCAGCCTGCTCATCTGCAAGGATGCTCAGCAGCACGGCAAGAGAGGCTTCTCTATGACTGACCATGATCTGTCGGAGCAGGGGCTTGGCAACTTCATCCCCTGCACAGGCCGCGCTGAGCAGTCCCCTGATCGTCTTTGCGCCCATATGGGTCAATACAGCATAGGCAGTCTGCCGGATGTTACGGCTGGGATGATGGAGTGCAACTATCAGGTCGGGGACTTCTACCAATTGTTCCTGGGCGAGAAGCCCGGAAGCTGCTCCACGCACCGACCTGGCCGGGTCGTTCAGGGCTTGCAGGAGGCCAGGAACACACCGAATATCGCCGATCCAACCCAGGGCCATGACGGTGACCAAGCGAGTGTCCTCATCAGGGTCTTTGAGCATTTTGCAAAGCGCCGGTATACCACTCACGTGCCCAATCCAGCCCATCGCCTGGATGGCCGCCAACCGCACGTCATAATCTTCATCATTCAGGGCAGCTGCGAGCGACGGGACAGCAGCGGGATCGCCAATATGTCCCAGGGTAGTTGCTGCTGCCTGGCGAGTACGCGGATCGCGGGCACTCAGCCGCGAAATCAATTTGGGAACTGAGCCACCGGTACTGCTGAGGTCGTCCGGGTATTTTGAGGGCCTACGACCAGGAAGTCTGCTCATTCGTCGAAGTCCTGTAGTGGTGGGTATAAGCGCTCTGTCCTGCCTGTCCATAATAGCACTCCCCCGGATGCTATACAACCACAGAAGATGCGCGCATAATTGTTGTGGCACAGTCTGTGGTCTGTCGGCCAGAGGTTGGCGCCTAAATGAAAAAGAGAACGTCACATAATGGGCGCTCTCCTCGTTGTGTATGGTGTGACCCGCCCAGGACT